>WHSO01000045.1 GCA_009380075.1 Alphaproteobacteria bacterium
GGGAAGGCAAGACGACGACCACTGTCGGCCTCGGGGATGCCCTCAACCGGGTCGGGACGAAGGCGATGATCGCCCTGCGCGAGCCGTCGCTGGGGCCGTGCCTCGGCATGAAGGGCGGTGCGGCGGGCGGCGGGTACGCGCAGGTCGTGCCCATGGAGGACATCAACCTCCATTTCACCGGCGATCTTCACGCCATTTCGGCGGCCGACAACCTGCTGGCGGCAATGGCGGACAATCACATTTACTGGGGCAACGAGCTGGGAATCGACCCCGGTGGGATAACCTGGCGGCGGGCCGTGGACATGAACGACCGCGCGTTGCGGGATTTCGTCTGTTCGCGGGGCCGTGCCGGCAATGCGACCCCGCAGGAGGCCCATTTCGATATCACCGCGGCGTCCGAAGTCATGACCATCCTCTGCCTGGCGGAGGACATCGAGGACCTGCAGGCCCGCCTGGGCAATATCATTGTCGGGCGGACCCGGGACCTGGCGCCGGTGCGGACCAGGGACCTGAAGGCCGAAGGGGCCATGACCGTCCTCCTGAGGGAGGCGCTGCAGCCCAATCTGGTGCAGACGCTGGAAAACAACCCCGCCCTCGTGCACGGGGGGCCGTTCGCCAACATCGCCCACGGCTGCAATTCGGTGGCGGCGACCAAGGCGGCCCTCAAGCTTGCCGATTACGTGGTGACGGAAGCGGGATTCGGCGCCGACCTCGGCGCCGAAAAGTTCTTCGATATCAAGTGCCGCAAGGCCGGGCTGGCGCCGGCCTGTGCGGTCATGGTGACGACGGTTCGGGCCCTCAAGATGCAGGGTGGCGTGGACCGCAAGGACCTGACCGAAGAAAATTGTGCGGCCGTCTTCGCCGGGCTTCCCAATCTTCTCCGGCACGTCCGGAACATGGAAAAGTTCGGCGTGCCGGTCGTGGTTGCAGTCAATACGTTCACGGCCGACGGGGAGGGTGAGGTCGACGTCATTCGCACCGCCTGTGCGGATTGGGGCATCGCCGCCGTGACCTGCGATCATTGGGCGCGGGGCGGTGCCGGGGCCGAGGAACTGGCACACGTGGTGGTCAACCTGGCCAGCACGGCTCCCGGAAATTTCCGATTTCTTTACGATGATTCCGAAACGCTATGGGACAAAGCCCGCACCATCGCCCGGGACATCTATGGCGCCGAGGGGATATCGGCGGATCCACCTGTAATGGAACGCTTTGATTTCCTTCAGAGTTCAGGTTTTGGCCGCTTTCCGGTGTGCATGGCCAAGACGCAGTACAGCTTTTCGACGGATCCGCGCCGCCTTGGGGCGCCCAGCAACCACGTCGTGCCGATACGCGAACTGCGCCTGTCGGCCGGCGCGGAAATCGTTGTCGCCATCTGCGGCGATATCATGACGATGCCCGGTCTGCCGCGGGTCCCGGCGGCAACGGGTATCCGGATAGATGAAAAGGGCAGGGTGGATGGGCTGTTCTAGGCTGTAAACGGTCGGGATTTCACGCCCGTTGGAGGGGAGCGGCTCCCGGCAGGCTCGGAAAAACGCCGTTTCAGGTCGAGGTTCGGCCGCCCCGCGAAAGGTCGTCCTGCGTTGGTTCAGTTGTCCTGGTCGCGAAACTCGCTCTGCGGGAGCTCTTCGTCGCCCGTTGCAGGGGTATCGACCATTCCGACCAGGGTCTCGTCCGAGGTACAGATGGCTTTTTCCTGCAGCACACGCATCAGCGCGCAGTCTTCGCTGGCGACGGCCGAGAGAGCATGGTCGGTAGTGCTTTTTCCGGTGCTGAGATAACTGACGCCATCGACGGCGAGTGAGGCAATCGTTAGCGCCGGTGGTATGGCGCAGCCGGCCAGCAGGAACGCTGCAGAAAGCGTCAGGACATGTCGCATTTGTGCCCCCGAAACTCGTAAATTGAACAGCTCACGCGAAATCGAAGCAAAGGTTGGGCCAGATCCTGACGATCCTCGGTCTTCGATACGAGAGCCCTTGATTTGCAGAAGATTTCCTGCGGTTCGGACCCTCGGCGACGCATCAAACTCCTTCATCCCGGGAACGATAGGGCGCGGGCATTAATCATCTGTGAAAAATCGGTGACCTTTTAGGCGATCGTTTCGGCCTGCGTGGGAAAGATGGAATAATCTAACAAACGTGTGACAAATTTTAGGTTCTGCGGTTCCCGGATATTTCTCGTTCCTGCATTCCACCGGCTTTGCCGCAGGCATGCGACCGCTCGCGCCGGTGCGGGAAGCGGGCGCGAGTTGCCTGCCGGGTCTTCGACTGAAATGAGAGTGGTTCCGAAACGCCGTGAGCCGGCTCCGAACCGGACTACCAGGCCGGCGGCGTCACACCGGGGCGGGGCGCTGGCGCGCCTTCGTCCTTGCTATCCGCTCCGGGCACCTCACGCAGTGCTCCGGTGGAAACCAGCCACCTGAGGAAGCGGGTCCGTATCTCCGGGCGGGCGTTGTTCCAGGCAAGGACGAGGCGCTGGAACTGAAATTCGCTCGGGTCCCTGTCACCCGGTTTGCCGCGGAGTTGGGTCGAAGCCTGGCGCAGGGTTTCGGCGCGACCGGCGCGCACCCGCTCCACCGCTTCCGCCTGAAGCTTCGGGTCGAGACGGGCAAGGGCGTTCAGTTCGGCCGCGGAATTTGCCGCGGCAACGCCCTTGAGCCGCTCCTGAAGCGCGGTGGGGATGCGGCTGGCGCGGTGGAGCGCTTCGTTGACGCTACGCTTGGACAGGCCGAGCTCGGCCTCGGTATCGCGCGCGAATCCCTTCTTTCCACGGCCTCCCAAACTGGGCGTGCTTCGCCCGGTTTCGGTCTCATGGGCGACATCATAGAGCTCCTTGCGGCGCAGCAGATGCTGGTCGCGCTCGAGCCGTGTCAACTCCAGGCGCATAAGATTTTCGTCTATTTTCCAAAGCTCTGTAATAATTTTCTCAGGTTCTATGACAAGTGCGGGAATATGGTCCCAGCCGAGTTCGTGCACCGCGTGGAGCCGCTGAAGCCCGGCCACCAGGACCCACTCGCCGTTGCCATCGGAGACGACGGTGATCGGCGTGCACAGGCCGATCTCCGTGATCGAACTGGCAAGGGTACGGATGGCGGCGGGATTGGATTGCCGCAGGCGATCGCCGATCTTGATGCGGGCGATGGGAACGGACACGACTTCGGGCACCACCGCGGCGGCTTCGGTCCTGTCGGCCGAAGCCAAAGGGGGCGGTCCGACGGGGCCTTCGGGTTCCCGGACCGGAAGCGCTGTCACCGGCTCGAGAGGATGCGGTGCCTCGGGGGCCGGTGGTGCAGCGTCTGCCGCTGCGCCGGAGTCTCCGGCGGGAGGCGTTTCCGACTTTCCGGGGGCAGGAGCGATGGTGGCGACGGCGAGGTCGAGACCGTCGAGGGCAGAGATGACGCGCGCGCGGTCGGCGGCATTCCAGTCGGCGACACGGGCACCTGCGGCGGTGCGGGCGCTCTCGAGCGCGTGGGCCGGGGGAATGATGGCCCGAAGGCCCAGAAATTCCGCTGTCTTGCAGGCTGCGGCGAGAACCGAGAAGGCGCGATCGGCGTCCGTCCCGGTGGAAGACGCCTCAAGGGCGGATCGGGCCACGCCAATACTGAGCGCGAGGCGGTCCCGGTATTCCTGCAGCATCTCGGCCATGTCGTTCCATCGGGTGAGGGCGCGCCGGCGCGCCGTAGCGGGCCATTGGGGGGATTCTAAGTCACTGGCCTTAAAGAGTTCTTAAACGTGTTTGCGCCTATAAGCATCGATCGGCCGTGTGTCGGCCGGACCAATGCCGTGCCGATCCCGGAAGCGTCGTCATGCCTGCCATCCTCAAGACCATCGTGTTCTGCACCGCCAATGCTGATCACGGCCAGTCCGCCCTGATACGGGCCTTCGCCGAGGCGGCGGGCCGAAGTGCCAAGGCGGGTCGTGTCGTCGTCGTCGGCGGCCCCGCGCCCGACGCCGGGGTATCTCCCGCGTGGAGCTGGCGCAGCGGCGGCGACCCCGATATGGGCGCGGTCATGACGGAACTGGAGAGCGAGGGGTATGGCCTCGCCCTGGTCGACCTGCCGCCCGTTGGCGGGAGCGATGCCGACCCGGATTTCGGGTTCGCCGACCTGATCGTCCTGCCCGTGGAACCGGATCCGGATACCGTCGGCCGGGTTGGTGGGGTCCTCGGGGGGATTGAACGGAAGGCCATTCCGTTCGTCTTCGTCATTCACCGCGCTGATCCCGAAAGCGACGCGGTCGGTGCAGTGGTCATGGCTCTGGCCCAGTACGGAACCATCTGTCCTGTCATCATTCCCCATGAAAACGGCCCACGCCGGCAGAAACCGTCCGAGGACGACCAGGTTACCCGTGTTCTCGATTACCTGCTGGCACGCATGGACCGTCTCGCCCGTCGTGCCGCAGCCCTGACGCCCGTGGCGCCGGACGAGCGAAGGCGGTTCCCGCGCTGGTCCTGCGACCTGCCCGCGATCATGGTTCATGACGGCAAACGGATACCGTGCACGATCATCGACACCGGCGGCGGCGGCATGGCGGTGGATTGCGATTCTCCGGCTCCGGACGGGGCGCACATCACCATCGAAGCGGAAATCCTCGGTACCGTCTTCGGTGAAGTCCGCTACGTCAACGGGACGCGCATGGGCTTCATGTTCACCATGGATGCTTCGGCCCAGACAGACCTCTGTTTCCGCATGGCCGACGCCATCGAACGCTCATCCGTCCGCCGTTCCCGGGTGTCCTGAACAGGCTCCCTGCCTCCCCATCCGGTCCAGATCCCTGCGCTCGTCGGCCGTTAACCCTAACTTCCGCGCGGACGACAACTTCCGCGCGGACGACACTCCCATGCCGGGTCCGCTCTTCGGGATTCGGATTGCGTGATACTTTCATTACCCCAGGCACTGGTGCTAGCATCCTCAGTGCGAAGAAGAAGTCATTTGGCAAACCCTATGTAAAATCGAAACGATTCGTAGGGGGAGGGGAGAGATGAGACTCGTCCGGTGCATCGTCGCGTTGGGAGTTGTCCTGGTGCTGGCATCCTGCGAAACGACATACCTGAAAAAGGAACCGCTGCCCGGCGAGCTGCGCCCCGGGGAGGTCGTCTACGTCGACGACGGTTACTGTCCCGAAGGGCAGGTCAAGAAGGTGACCGGGGGCAATTTTGCCAATAATATGCCGGTCATGCGCGAGTGCGTGACGATAACCCGGGGCAATCCCGTTCCACAGCGGCGTCTACGCAGTTACCTTTGAAACAGTATAGAATGGCGTCCATCGAATGAACGTCAGCGACGGGTCACGTTCCTGACCGCGACCCGGGCCGCAGCGCTGTCCACGTTGACGGGCGACAACCATGTCTTCGTGCACCGTGGAAACCAGTGCGGCACCACGGGGTTTTCGGCGGTCAGGCCACATGTCATTCGTGCGAAAATTTCGTGGTAACGATGATCGGGGCCTGTTCCACTCGCATGTATCGCTCTTCCTTGCCGTCATGCCTGTAAGTGACGACCATGACGTTACCCTCCACCCGATAGGTTGCGATGTAAGTCCGCGGACGTCGGGGGATCTGCATGGAGAGGGTCGATCCATCAGCCTGAAAACGGCCCCGATCCGTCCGGAAAGGGACTCGGTACAGGAGCACACCATCGGGCAGGAACTCTTCGACCAGATCCGCGCCCGTCGGATGCGACGACCGCCACGTGCCGACGATCGTTGGAACCGGCGGTGCGCTTCCAGCGACCCGCGATGCCTCGCTTGCCGTGCCTGCCTTCGGGTCCTTGCGAATGAGCGTGTTTCCTTTGATCGAATATTCGATGGGTCCGAATGTTTCCGTGCCCAGGTCGAGGTAGAGACGATTGCCGGCTGTCCGGTATTTGAAGTCGAGCATGGCCCCGACGGTGACGTCGACCGTCCCGTCACCCCGAAAATGCAGCATGCTTCCGATGCCGCCTTTGGATCGGCTTTGGCTGTCCCAACGCCCGAGAATCCTGTCGTCGGCAAGGGCCGGACCGGGCAGGGCCATCGCCACAACGATCAGTCCTACGGCAATGTGCACGGCATGTTTCATCGGCACACCCAGCAAAGTTTTTTCGAAGCGCCCGGTTTTCTTGGCCTTGGGCACTTGAGCGTTACCGGTACGGGTACAGGCTGGGTACACGAATAAGAATTATATTGCGTTAATCACCTGAACCGCCTGCACGTCGGCCCGTGCCGGTCCCCGTCGGCCGGGCCTCAGAGGTAGCCACAGCCCGCCCAGAATCTCTCGGCGGCAGGGTGCAACGGTACGCCCAGGGGGGCGGCGGGCGTATCCGTGCACATCTGATCCAGCGGCAGCGGCCCTTTTCCCTCCCAGGGGATGAGATGCCTGCGGGCCTCCAGCCCGGCGCACATGTGCCGCACCACTTCGTTGTCGGCATCGTCCCGCACGAACACCGGCCAGCCGCTGAAATCCAGCGTCAGGATGTCGTCGGGCAGGGTCGGGTAGAGCGCTTTCGGGAGAACGTCGCGGCGGTAGCCCATGGCCTCGAGCTTGACCACCGTCTCTTCCTCCATTCGGAGTACGGTCAGGCCGGCGGGGATCACGTAGTTTGCCCAGGTATGCACGCCTTCGTCGAACACGCCCGTGATCTCGCCGCGGACGAGGGCCTCGAACTTGGGCGTTCCGGGCTGCGGAATGTGGCCGACCCTGCGGACCTCGCCACCCCAGGCGGTGACGTCGGCGACGGTGAATCCGGCGGCGGCGAGGATGTCGTCGAGCATGTTGTGGAGCCAGTGCTCCTTGCGGCCGCGAACCGCCAACCTGAGAGGATATTTTTCGCGCCCGATGTCCTCGATGGTGGCAAGTCCGGTCGAGCCGTGGACGGCGAACAGGCACTGGTCGCGGGACGGCAGCACGGTAACGGCGCGCACGGGCTGGGGTGTCGTGAAGTGGGAGCCTTTGCCCCTGTAAGCGACCGTGAGCGCCGCCGAAGGGTTGAGGAAGGAAAAGTCGAGTTCCCCTTTCACCACCCGCTCGATGCCGTCCAGCGTGCTGGATGCGCTCAACCGGACGAGCGCATCCGCCCGGTCACCGAGTTGGACCCGGATCTCCGGCTCGCGGTAAACCTCGTTGTGGGAGGCCATCCCGGCCGCCATGTCGAGGACGAACCGCGCCCGCATATTCGCCGCGTTGATGAGGCGGGGTGGTGATTCGTCGGCCATGCTGGATTCCTCCCTGATCCGGCGCCGGGAGCCTTATGCGCTCTCTATCTGGTCTGTTGTGGTCGTTCCCTGGGCGCTCGAACGGCAGAGCATAGTTGGATTGTCCCCATGCGCCAAGGGCGCGGCGGCGGCCGTCATGGGGCGTCCCGGCGGACGCGGAAAAAAAGCGGCGATCCCTGGGGATCGCCGCCCGGGTTCAATCGAATGTCCGGCGCATCACGACAGATGCTTCTTGAAGAAAGCGATGGTGCGATCCCATGCCTGTTTCGCTGCCGCCTCGCTGTAGCGGCTGGTCGAGTTGTTGTGGAACCCATGGCGTGTCCCGGGATAGGTATGCATCTCGAACGGCACCTTGTTCGCCTTGAGGGCCGCTTCGTAGCCGGGTTTCATGGCGTTGACGTTCTTGTCGTTTTCGGCGTAGTGGATGAGTAGCGGGGCTTTGATTTTCGCCACGTCTTCGGACTTGGGTGCGCGTCCGTAGAACGGCACGCCCGCGTTCAGATCGCCTCCCAGGCTGACCGCGAGATTGTTGACCACCAGGCCGCCGAAGCAGAACCCCACGGTGCCGAGCTTGCCGTTCGACAGCGCGTGGGCCTTCAGGTACTTGGCGCTGTTGAGCATATCTGCCTGAATCTTCGCCCGGTTGAGGCCGGCCTGCATCTTCTTGCCGTCATCGTCGTTGCCGGGATAACCGCCGGCCGGCGCGAGCGCATCGGGCGCGAGCGCAAGGAAGCCTGCGACCGCCACGCGGCGCGCGACGTCTTCGATATGCGGATTGAGGCCGCGGTTCTCATGAACGACCAAGACCGACGGAAACGGCCCGGTCCCCGCCGGCTGGACGAGATAGCCCCGCATCTTGCCGGAATTGCCGCCGGGCGAATCGTAGGTGACGTAGCGTGCCTTGACACGTTCGTCGGTGAAGGAAATCATCTGCGCTTCGGCGTAGCGCGGAAGCAGCATTTCCGCCATCGCCAGGGCCGATCCGCCGCCGATAACGGTGATCGCGGCGGCGCGACTCAGGAACTCGCGGCGCTCCATCGGGCTATGACAGTACTCGTCATAGAGATCGTAGATGCGCGGGTCGATTTCGTCATTCGACATAGACGCTCTCCTTCCTGTTTCTGGCCTGTTTCTGGCCTGTTTCTGGATTGCGGTTCAAAAGGTGTTGTCCGCATACTTATTTGGGAAATAACACGGGAGATGGGATGCGCGAGCGGCGCATCGGTGCGAAGTATGTTCAAAAACGCCCGGTAAAGGTAGCTTTTTCGGCCACCGTCCCATTCACATGATCGTGTGTGGATGTCGCGGTGGAGGGCCCGCTACCGTTGCGGTACCCACGAGCCGCTCGTCTTGTTGACAAGGTAGCGCGCCACCAAGGCTTCCTCCTTGGCGGTGACGACTTCGGTGACGATCCAGCCGTCCTTCTCGTACACCTGTCCGGCCTTCAGCCGCGGGTTGCCCAGCAGGACCAGGCGGTAGTCCAGCAAGGCCTTGACGCTTCGCACCGTTGGTCCGTCGGGTCCGTAGATCGCCCGCACGTTGTGCTCGTTCGATTTCGGCGCCAGGCCGCCGAGGCCTCCGTTGGCCGAATCGGCCGCGTCCTCGGTCGCTGACTGGATCGCTTCGCGGATGATCTCGCCGATCTTCCGCATTTGCTCCCGGAGCGCCTCGACATCGATATCGCGCGCGTCGCTGCTTGCCGCCGGTGCGGGCGTCTCGGCGGCGGGCGGGTCGGCGGCATGGGAACGGCCGCCGGACAGAAGCAGTAATCCGGCGCAAACGAGCGCGACGAGGGTCCGTGTGATCATGCCGGGATTAAACACCCGCCAGGTCGGGATGGCTAGGGGCCTGACCGTCTCGTCTACGCGGCAGCCCCCCCGCGGCAGTGCGGGGAACGCCGGCCTGTCACCCGACGAAGATATTCGTTAGCTTCAACGCCTTGGAATATCGAGGCACCTGCGGTTGTCCGACGACCAATGATGGCCTTTTTCAGACGCGCCGTACTGGCACTGGTTGCCGTCCCGTTCGGGATCACTGCCGCCGTGGCGCAGGACTTCGACAAGGGCCTGGCTGCCGCGGAGCGTGGTGACTACGCCGCCGCCCTGAGGGAGTGGCGTCCCCTTGCCGAAAAAGGGCTGCCGCAGGCCCAATACCACCTCGGGAACATGTACCGGTACGGCCGGGGCGTGCCGCAGGACGCGGCCGACGCGGTGAAATGGTACGCCCGGGCGGCGCAGGGCGGGATGGCCGAGGCCCGGCACGCTCTTGCCTGGATGTACGAAACCGGTGCCCACGGTCCGCCGGATTTCACCGAGGCGGTCAAGTGGTACCGCTTGGCGGCCGAGCAGGGATATGCGGAATCCCAGTTCAGCCTTGGCAACAGCTACCGGACGGGTCGGGGTGTCCCGTCCGACGACGCCGAAGCGGTCAAGTGGTACCGCAAGGCCGCCGAGCAGGGTCATGGCAACGCCCAGATCAACCTCGGCAACCACTACCTTCTGGGTCGCGGTGTCCCGAAAGACTTTGCCGAAGCGGCAATATGGTTTCGACGGGCTGCCGAGCAGGGCTATGCGTCGGCGTCCAACAGTCTCGGCATCCTGTACGAAAAGGGCGAGGGTGTTCCGCGGGACATTGCCGAAGCGGAAAAGTGGTTCCGCAAGGCCGCCGAGCAGGGGGATGCAAGGGCCCAGTACAGCCTGGGCTTCTCCTACCTGGAAGGCCGCGGCGTCGCGCGGGACGATGTTCTCGCGCACATGTGGCTGACCCTGTCGGCGGAGAACGGCTACGAACACGCGCCCAAGGTCCGCGACGCCGTTGCCCAACGCCTGACGCCGGCGCAGCGTGCGCGGTCACGAGAACTGGTGGAGGCGTGGCGGGCCAAACAGGCCGGGAAACCGCGCGTCGTGGCCCCGTCCAACTGATCGGGCGGGACCCCGGCGACCTCGGTCAGCCGCCGATGCTGCCCGGCGGGATGATCCGCATTTGGCGGCCGTTGAACAGGGCGCGGTAGACCTGGACGTTCTCGATGACCCGCTGGACGTAATCCCGGGTTTCGTCGAACGGAATCATCTCGATCCAGTCCACCGCATCGATCTCGCCGCGGCGGAAATCGCCCAAGTCCTTGAGCCAACGGCGGGCCCGCGACGGTCCCGCATTGTAGGCAGCCAGGGCGAGCGCGTAGGAACCCGAAAACTCCTCCAGCACCTGGGAAAAATAGGTGGATCCGATGGCCATGTTGTAGGCCGGGTCGTTGAGCAGGCGTTCGCGCGAGAACGGCAGGCCGAGACCCTTGGCGACCTTGCGCGCGGTCGCCGGCATGAGCTGCATCAGCCCGCGCGCCCCGGCCCAGCTCACGGCATCGGGATTGAAGGCGCTTTCCTGGCGCATGAGCGCGAGGACGATGCCGATCTCCAGCCCGCGGCGGTTCTCCGGTAATGGTTCGCGGGGCCAGCCCGTGTCGATCAGGTGGACACCTTCCTTGAGGGAATCCTTCGCCGCCCAGACGGCGACATCCGACCGTCCCGCGGCGATGGCGATGGAGGACGCGAGCGCATGTTCCTCCGGCGTCCTGGCCAGGCGCACGAGATGGCGCACGAAGGACTTGAAATGATCGCGCTCCGGGCTCTGGGCGACGACTTGCGCCGCCCGCACGACGTCGCGCCGGGCGAAGGTATCGGCCGCGGTCTCGGCGACCGCGGGGGCTTCCGGTATCGGCCGGGCGACCGCACGGCCGTTGTCGAGCTCGATCGCCGCGAGCTGGCCATAGAATGTGGTGAAATGGGCGGTGCCGAGCTCGAACCACAGGGCCGCCAACGGCTTGTCGCCGAGTTCGCGTGCCGAACGGCCGGCCCAGTATGCGCCACGCGCCCGGCTGACCGGGTAGTTGACGCCGTCGAACAGGCGGGTGAAATGCGCGAGAGCGACATCGGGTTTGTTCAAGTGACGGAGCGCGATGAACCCGGCGAGGAACTCCGCATCGGCGAAACTCTCGCCCTCCTGCTGGCGGTGATCGGAGGCGAGGCGATAGGCAAGGTCGGCCTTGCCTTCGCGCAGGGCGCGGCGCGCGAGGATGCCCTGTTCGTACCAGACCAGGGCGGGCCGCGGAAGGACGGCCGGAAGATCCTTGAGCAACTCGATCGCCTCGTTGTCGCGGCCCTTTCGCCGACGCCAGCGCAGGCGTTCGTAAACGAGACCCGGATCCTTCGACAATTCGTCGGGAACGCGCCGGAGCGCCCAGTCCACGCCGCCGGCGTAGGCGCGCAAGCGCATGCGCGCGACCGCGACGGCGTTGTAGCCGGACTTGATCCGCCGCAGGAGCCGGCGCGCCTCCCAGCCGCGTCCGTCCCAGAGCAGGCGATCGATGCGCCGTTCATGATCCGTGGCGCGCAGCAAGCGGCTGTAGCGGCCATAGAACGTCCGCTCCATCGGCGCGGAGAAATTTTCCTCGACCCAGGTGCGGCGCACCAGGTCCTCGGCACGGGCGGTTTCGCCCGTCCGCATCAGCGCCTCGGTGACGTACATCGCGCCCTTCGGCGTGATCGGCGGGTGCTTTTCGAACCAGGCGAGGACGCGCGCGTCGGGCACGCGCTCGTTCAGCGCTTCCTCCGCGTTCTCACGCAGGTCCCTCATCTGCGGCCAGTCCGGGTGGGCCTCGATGAAGGCGGTCACCTCATCGAAAGCCATGTACTCGCCGCGGGTGGTGAAGCGCACCCAGGAAATGAGGTCGGAGAGCACCGGCTCGTCCGTCTGGGCCGCCAGCGCGCGCGCCTTGGCCCAGTCCCGTAATTCGATTGCCCGGAACACCGTTGCGTAGGAGCGGCCGAGCGCCGCCGGACGCGGGGGCGGCGGGAGATGGGGAATGCCCGCTTCGGCCGGGCGCGCGATCGAGGTGTCGGCAGTCTGATCGCGCGCAGGTGCGGGGAAGGGGGCGAGGACGACGGCGCCCAGCACCGCCAGCGCCAAACGCCAACTGCATGTTCCTGATTGCGCCACGATCGTCCGGTCCGCCCCTTACTGTGCGCTACGTTGGCCCGTCTCCCGGAGCAGGTCAACGGCTGCGTATTGTATGGAGGACGATGCTTAATGCAACGTTACCGGCGCGTCTTGGCACGCCGGGCGGGTCGGTTTATGGTGCGCCCTTCATCGCCCGGGGCACGTTTCAGGTCCCGGCAGCAGCTGGAGACGACGATGTTCAAAGGGTCCTTCACCGCGCTGATCACCCCGTTCCGGGGTGGCAAGGTGGATGAACCGGCATACCGTGAACTGGTCGCGCGCCAGATCGCGGCGGGGACCCATGGCCTGGTGCCCTGCGGCACGACCGGGGAATCGCCGACGCTGAGCCATGAAGAGCACATGCGCGTCACCGAAATCTGCATCGAGGTCGCCGCGCGCAAGGTCCCGGTGATTGCCGGCACGGGGTCCAACGCGACCGACGAAGCGATCATGCTCCAGCGCCACGCGAAGAAGGCGGGCGCCGATGCCGGGCTGGTGGTCACGCCCTATTACAACAAACCGGCCCAGGCGGGACTGATCGCCCACTACCGTGCCATCGCCGATGCGGTGGACCTGCCGATCGTCATCTACAACATTCCCGGCCGCTCGGTGATCGACATGACCGTGGCGACCATGACAGAGCTGGCGAAGCATCCCAATATCGTCGGCGTCAAGGACGCAACCGCCGATCTTGCACGCCCGCTGCGCACGCGGCTCGCCTGCGGCGCGGACTTCTGCCAACTTTCGGGCGAGGACGCGACGGCGGTGCCGTTCCTTGCCCAGGGCGGTGTCGGCTGCATCTCGGTCACCTCCAACATCGCGCCGAAGGAATGCGCCGACCTGCACAACGCCTGGATGAAGGGCGACATGAAGGAGGTGACGCGGCTGAACGATCTCCTGATGCCGGTCCACGACGCGATGTTCTGCGAATCCTCGCCGGGCCCGGTCAAATATGCGGCGGAGGTCCTCGGGCTGTGTTCGGGCGAGCTGCGCCTGCCGCTGGTACCTATCGCGGCAGCGTCCAGAAAGAAGGTGGAAGACGCGCTCAAGGGCGCGGGCCTTCTGAACTAGACCATGGCCCGGGCCGCCAAGGCGTCCAAGACCGCGCGCGCGGAAGCCCAGCGCTATATCGCGCAGAACCGCAAGGCGCGGCGCGATTACGTCATCGACGAGACGATCGAGGCGGGAATCATGCTGATGGGGTCGGAGGTCAAGAGCCTGCGCGCGGGCGGTGCCACCCTCAATGAAGCCTACGCCCGGGTCGATAATGGTGAACTGTGGCTCGTGAATGCCAATATTCGCGAATACAGGTTCGCCAACCGCGATGGGCATGCGCCGCGGCGCCCGCGCAAGCTCCTGCTGCACAGGCGCCAGCTCGAACGCATCATGGGCGCAATCCAGCGTGAGGGGGTGACTGCGGTTCCCGTCAGCCTCTATTTCAACGATCGGGGCATCGCCAAGATCGCCCTAGGCCTGGCCCGCGGCCGGCGCCAGCACGAAAAGCGCGAGCTCGAAAAGAAGCGCGACTGGCAGCGGGAAAAGGCGCGGGTGATGCGGAACAAGGGTTAGCGCAATGATCGACGACGACGGCAGCGGCGAGCACAAGGTCACGCTGCTCGGGCGAATCAAGGACAAGCTCATCGCGTCCAAGGAGAAGACGGCGCGGGAACGGCGCCTGCAGAGTGCCTCCGCGGGGGGGCCACCTCCCGATGCCTCCGGCGCGGGCGCGCGCGACCGTCTGCCGCCCGGCCAGCGCCGGGTCGACAAGTGGCCGGTGCTCGATCTCGGCGTGACGCCGAAGCTCGATCTTGCCGACTGGCGCCTCACGGTGGACGGGCTGGTGGACGCCCCCGCGGCCTGGGGCTGGCAGGACTTCCTGGCCTTGCCCCAGGTCGACGTTGCCGCCGACATCCATTGTGTCACCACTTGGTCGCTCTACGATTCCGTCTGGGGCGGCGTCGCCACGCGCGACATCCTCGAGCGCGTGCGCCCCGGGGCCGAAGCGCGTTTCGTGCTGTTCCGCTCCTACGACGGCTATACGACCAACGTGCCGCTCTCGCGCTTCGCCGAGGCCGACGCCCTGATCGCGCATCGCTGGAACGGCCAGCCCATCGGTCCCGAGCACGGCGGCCCGGCGCGGGTGGTGATTCCGAGCCTCTATTTCTGGAAGTCGGCGAAATGGGTGCGCCGCATCACTTTCGCCGCCGAGGACCAGCCCGGATACTGGGAAGTGCGCGGCTACCACAACGACGCCGACCCGTGGCGGGAAGAACGCTACGGCTAGGCCGCGCGGTTGTGGTCCGCGCCTCCGGCCGCCCGGGCTTCTCCATAGACTGATCATTGACCGAAAGGATGGTTGTTGCTGTACTCTTGCGGACCCAAAATCAATAGCGATGCCATTGGGAAGCGACACCGATGGGTGATGCTTGTGTGCCGGAGTGTTTCCTGGCCTGAACGAGAGCGAAACCTCGGCTGAGGACCGTGCTTCGGCTTCCACGTTCTCGGAGCGTCCGAAGCGGGTTCTTGCATATTTTGCGCCGGACTTCACGGAGGTCAGCACGATCACCCGTGCGCGCAGCTTCCGTGAGCACGGATTTGACGTCGTCGTATTCGCGTTTCGTCGTGCCCGATACAATCAGAACTTCAACGCACCTTGGCGTGAGGTCGAATTCGGTCATACGACCGATGGCCGATATCTCGACCGCGTGATCAAGCTGATCGGCGCCCTTCCGGTGTTGTGGCGGCACCGTTCGCTGCTGAGACGGACGAAGGTCCTGTATGCCCGGAACATCGACCAATTGCTGCTCGCCGTCCTGACCCGTCTTTTCACCGGTTCATCCAGGGTCGTCGTTTACGAGGTCCTGGACGTTTCCGGCGTATTCACGCGCGGCGGATGGATGTCCGCCGCCATGCGATGGGCGGAGCGCCAATTGCTTCGTCGCATCAATCTCCTCGTGGTCTCTTCGTCCGGCTTCCACGAAAACTATTTCGATGCGATCCAGAGGTATGAGGGGCCCGTGCACGTCATCGAAAACCGGCTTCATCGGGAAGACGCGGCGGTGTTGACACGGCAAAACGAAAGCGCGGCGCTTCCGAGATTGCCGCGTGATCGTTACAAATGGGTCGTGGGCTATTTCGGCTTGATCCGCGGACGCGCGACCTTCGACCTGATGGCGCGCGTGGCACAACGCTGTCCCGAAGTCTTGTTCTATCTCCGTGGTGTCCTGACCACCATCGATTCAGATTACTTCAGGACGTTCCTTCTCAGTAATCCAAACATCATCTACAGAGGCGACTACGTAAACCCGGGGGACTTGAGACAGCTTTACGGGGCCATAGATTTCGGCTGGGCCATCGATCTCGAACGCGAGGACACCAATTCCCGATGGCTCCTGCCTTGCCGTTTCTTCGAATCGAGCCTGCTTGGAGTGCCCAGTCTTTCTGTGCATGACTTCGAGCTGGGCCGACGAATCGAATCGCTCGGTGTCGGCTGGGCCGTCCGGGCCTGCTACGAGGATTCGCTGGTACATCTTTTCAAGGAGCTCACATCTGCGGAGTACGACCGTGTCGTGGCACGGCTGCGAACGATTCCGGCTACGAATTTTATTGCGGGCGAAGACGTGGCCCGACTATGTTCCGCGATGACGCCACCGAGAGAGGCGGCCCAATAGCCTTTAGCCAGTCACCTCACGGGCCGCGCGGAACACGTCTTCGAACATGGCCGCGGTAAGACGCCCGGTATTGGTGTTGAGGCGCGAGCAATGGTAGCTCGCGATCACGGCGATGCCGCCGGCGTCGCATTCGGCGCCATGGCCGAATGGTGCGTCCTTGGCCCGCAAGCCAAGCGCCTTAAGCACCGAGCCGTGGGCGATCGACCCCAGGGTGACGATGCAGGAGAGGTGTGGCATGGCCGCGATCTCGGCCCCAAGGAACGGGGCACATGCCTTGATTTCGGCGGTCGTCGGCTTGTTCTGGGGCGGCACGCAGCGTACTGCGTTGCTGATCCGCACGCCTTTCAGGCGGAGCCCGTCGTCCGCCCGCGCACCATAGGCGCCCTCGGCGAAACCGAATTTGAGCAGGGTCGGGAACAGCAGCGCGCCGGCGTAATCGCCGGTGAACGGCCGTCCGCTGGCATTGGCGCCGCGCAGGCCCGGCGCGAGGCCGACGACGAGAAGCCGCGCGTCCAGCCCGCCGAAGGACGGCACCGGCGCGTTGTGCCAGTCGGGCTGCGATCGGGTGTTGGCGGCGCGGAACCCGGCCAGGCGCGGGCACAAGGCACAGGTCGGCGAAGGTTGTGGCGGGCGCCGCATTGGCCCGGCGTCAGGCGGCGTGTTCGTCGCTGCCGTGCTGGTGCTCGCGCGGGCGGGCGATCTCGTGCTCGATGTCGCGCAATTCGATGAAATCGTCGGCCTGACGGCGCAGCTCGTCCGCCGCCATCGGTGGCTGGGAACGGATGGTGGACACCACCGTCACGCGCGCCCCGCGGCGCTGCACCGCTTCGACCAGGCGGCGGAAATCGCCATCCCCGGAGAACAGCACGATGTGGTCGAGCCGGTCCGCCATCTCCAGCATGTCGATGGCCAGTTCCATGTCCATGTTGCCCTTGATGCGCCGGCGGCCGTCGGGATCGGTAAATTCCTTGGCGGCCTTGGTGACGACCGTGTAGCCGTTGTAATCGAGCCAGTCGACCAGGGGGCGAATCGGCGAATATTCCTGATCGTCGATCAGGGCCGTGTAGTAAAAGGCACGGATCAATCGGGCCTTGCTGCTGAACAGGGCGAGGAGCTTCTTGTAGTCGACGTCGAAGCCGAGATTGCGAGCCGAGGCATAAAGATTGGCGCCATCGATGAACAGCGCCATACGTTCTTCGGGATAAAAAGGCATAATCCAATCCTTCAATACAATTTTGAGGTGATCCCTAAAATTGGGGCATTAACCCATTGAAATAATACATTAGCATACCGCACATATGGATTTTTGGCAACCGCCGGGAGAAACGCGGTGATCCTCGTGGGACTGGGCGCAAATCTCGATAGCCCGCGGTACGGGCCGCCGCGGCGCACGCTCGAGGCGGCGCTGGCCCGGCTGGAGGCCGGAGGCATACGGGTTGCCGCATGCTCGCGGTTCTATCGTTCGGCGCCGGTGGCGGCGTCCGACCAACCCTGGTACGTCAACGCCGTGGCGGAAGTTGAGACCCAGCTCGCGCCCGGGCCCCTGCTGGATGCGTTGCTGGCCGTGGAGGTGGAATTCGGTCGCGTGCGCTCGGTCGCCAACGCGGCACGGGTGCTCGATCTCGATCTCCTGGCCTATGGCGACGCCGTGACGGCGGAAGACACCGTGCCGGCGCTGCCCCATCCGCGCCTCGCCGGTCGTGCCTTCGTCCTTTACCCCCTGGCCGAGATCGCGCCCGACTGGCGCCATCCGGCGACCGGGGCCCCGGTGTCATCCCTGATCCGGGCGCTTCCCGCGGACCAGGTGGCGCGCCCCTTGACGGGGGACTGAGCCGCGTATTAGGCCCGGACCGCCCGATCCGCCTTGCTTTTGGCGGTTTCGAACCCTATATACTGGGCCAAATTTTCCCCCGTTCCGGAGATTTGCATGGCCCGAATTACCGTCGAGGACTGCGTCCTCAAGATTCCCAACCGCTTCGACCTCGTCCTGGTCGCGGCACAGCGCGCGCGGGACGTTTCCGCCGGTGCGGCGCTGACGGTGGATCGCGACAACGACAAGAACCCGGTCGTTGCGCTGCGCGAGATCGCCGAGGAAACGATGAACCTCGACGCCCTGCGGCAGGCCCTGGTTCAGAGTCTGCAACGCCACGTCGAGCAGGATGAGCCGGCGGACGAGGATCCCGATCTCATGACCCTGGGCGAGGGCCTCGGCGCGATGAAGCCCGAAGACGCGGTTGCGCGCCGGAGCCTGATTGAGGAAGAGATCGCCGACGACGTGCTCACCGTGGGCGAGGACGCCATCGAAGCGGGGGCCGACATAGAGGAAGATTCCGGCGACGCATCCGACGCCCCCGAGGCGGAGAACGCGTCGGACGCGGACGACGCGAGCGAAGAGCCACGCCAGGACTGAACCCGAACAGATCGCGGCCCGGCACCGGACAGCGCTTCGACGGGTCTTTCCCGGCCAACCGGGCGGCGCGTCGGGAGGGTATGTTAGGGGCGTGGAATGATCCGTCAATTCGAACTCGTTGAGATGGTCCGGGCGTATGATCCCGGGGTCGACGAAGACCTGATCAACCGGGCCTTCGTCTTCGCCATGAAGGCGCATGGTGCGCAGAAGCGCGCTTCCGGCGATCCCTATTTCTCCCATCCTGTCCAGGTGGCGGGCATTCTCGCGCAGATGCGGCTCGATCAGTACAGCATCGCCACGGCGCTGCTGCACGATACCGTCGAAGACACGCTGGCCACCATCGAAGAGATCGAGGCCCTGTTCGGCAAGGACGTCGCCCGCCTGGTGGACGGCGTCACCAAGCTGTCGCGCATCGAACTTCAGTCCGATCATTCCCGCGAGGCGGAGAACTTCCGCAAGCTCGTGCTTGCGATGTCGGACGACATCCGCGTGCTGCTGGTCAAGCTTGCCGACCGGCTCCACAACATGCGGACGCTGAAATACATCGACGACCCGGAAAAGCGCCGCCGCATCGCCGGTGAGACGATGGAAATCTACGCTCCGCTCGCCGAACGCATCGGCCTCCACGATTTCAAGGACGAGATGGAGGACCTGGCCTTCGCCGAGATCAATCCCGAGGCGCGGGCGTCGGTCATCGCACGGCTCGAATTCCTGCGTGAACAGGGCGGCGATCTCGACCGGCGTATCATCGCGGAACTTCGCACGACCCTGAAGAAAGCCGGAATTGCGGCCGAGATCAGCGGGCGCGAGAAGCGGCCCTATTCGATCTGGGCGAAGATGCAGCGCAAGCGCGTCGGGTTCGAGCAACTCGCCGATATCATGGCCTTCCGCGTCGTGGTCGGGGACAGGGCCCAGTGCTATCAGGCCCTCGGCGTGTTGCATGCGACCTATCCGGTGGTCCCGGGTCGCTTCAAGGACTACATTTCGACGCCGAAGCGCAACGGTTACGCGTCCCTGCACACCTGCGTCATCGGACCGAAGCGCAACCGCATCGAGATTCAGATCCGCACCCGGGAAATGCACGAAGTGGCGGAGTGGGGTGTGGCCGCCCACTGGGCCTACAAGGAGGGTCGCACGGCGGAGCGCGAGGGGCGCCGTTACGGCTGGCTGCGCGAACTGCTGCAGATCCTCGACCAGGCGTCGGGACCGGAGGAATTCCTCGAGCACACCAAGCTCGAGATGTTCCAGGACCAGGTCTTCTGCTTCACGCCGCGCGGCGACCTGATCAGCCTGCCGCGTGGGGCGACCCCGGTGGACTTCGCCTATGCGGTGCACTCCGGCATCGGCGATACCTGCGTCGGCGCCAAGATCAACGGGCGCATCATGCCGCTCAAGACCCGGCTCGAAAACGGCGACCAGGTCGAAATCATCGTTTCAAAGGCCCAGCGCCCTTCGCCCACATGGGAAAACTTCGTGGTGACGGGAAAGGCGAGGATGGCGATCCGCCGTTTCATCCGCTCCCGCCAGATGGAGGAATATGTCTATCTCGGCCGTGCCATCCTCGAACAGGCGTTCGAGGAGGTCGGCTACCGGTATTCGGACAAGGCGCTCAAGGGCGTTCTCAAGATTTTCCGCCACGACAGCGTCGACGATCTGATCGCGGCCGTGGGGGCCAGCCGGATCACCGCGCGGGAGGTGCTGACGGCGGTCTTCCCCGGGCTCAAGGACGAATTCGAGACGGGCAGCCTCGGAGCCAAGGTCGTGCCCCTTGCGTCGGCGCGCAAGGAGCGGTCGGACAAGGCCCATGCAGTACCGATCAAGGGCCTGACCGCGGGCATGGCAGTGCATTTCGCCAACTGCTGCCATCCACTGTCCGGCGACCGCATCGTCGGGATACTCACCCCGGGCAAGGGCGTGACCATCCACACCATCGATTGCGACACGCTCGAGAGCTTCTCGGAAATGCCGGAACGCTGGCTCGACGTTGCCTGGGACCTCGAACACGTGGAGGAACGGGTCGGGCGGATCAACGTCACGGTGATCAATGAGCCGGGCGCCTTGTCGGCGCTGGCGTCGGTGATCGCGAAGAATCTCGGCAACATCCTGAACCTGAAGATCACGCATCGGGCACCGGACTTCTTCGAAATGGCAATTGATGTCGAGGTCAAGAACGTCAAGCACCTCAGCAATATCATCGCCGCACTTCGTGCGACCCCCGCCATCAATTCGGTCGAACGGGCACGGGGCTGACGGGGGAAGGACTCGACGGTGCTCTTCGATCGGCGCGTCAGGCGGACATTCGCGCAAAAAGCCCGCAACCTTCTTTGGCCGCGGTCGGGTCTGCGGCGTTCGACGCGTTACCTGAGCCACCGGATCAAGCGCATGCCGGGCACGCCTTACGCGATTGCCGCGGGATTCGCCTGCGGCGCGGCGGTCTCGATGACGCCGTTCCCGGGTTTTCATTTCCTGATTTCGGCGCTGTTCGCCTGGTTTCTGCGCGGGTCCATCGTCGTCGCCGCCATCGGCACGGTGATCGGGAATCCCTGGACCTTTCCCTTCATCTGGGTGTGGCTGTTCAACTTCGGCAACTGGATTCTGGGAACCTCGGGCCACATCGCCGGCCATGCGGTCACCATGGGCTACCTGTGGGACCATCCGCTGGAGGTGCTCCTGCCGATGATGGTCGGTTCGGTCCCCACGGCGCTGGTGACCTGGTTCGCCTTCTACTGGCCGATCAAGCGTATGGTCGCGGCCCACCAGAACGGGCGGCGCACTCGGCTCGCAAGCGCGGCGGACCGCTTCCGCGAAGGGCGGGTGGCGAAGTGACCACCCCCGCCAGGACGACATCGCCGGCTCTGCCTTTGCGGCTCGGCGTCAACATCGATCATGTGGCCACCATCCGCAACGCGCGCGGCGGCGACCATCCCGATCCGGTGCGGGCGGCGCGCATCGCCGCGGAGGCGGGGGCCGACGGCATCACGGCGCATCTGCGCGAGGACCGGCGTCACATCTCCGACCGTGATATTCGCGCGCTCGCGCGCGACATCGAATTGCCGCTCAACCTCGAAATGGCGGCGACGGAGGAAATGCTGGCGGTCGCGCTGGCGCACCGGCCGCATGCGGCCTGCATCGTGCCCGAAAAGCGCCGGGAGCTGACTACGGAAGGCGGGCTCGACGTTGTCGGCGGGTGCGATCACCTGGTTCCGTTTGTGGAGCGCCTCGCAGCGGCGGGAATCCGCGTGTCCCTGTTTATCGATCCCGACAGTGCGCAGATCGAGGCCGCCGCCGATCTTGGCGTCCCGGTGGTCGAACTGCACACCGGCGCCTATTGCGAGGCGACAGGCGCCGCCTGCGAACGCGAGCTCGAGCGCATCCGCTATGCCGCCGGTCTCGCGTCGACCCTCGGCCTGGAATGCCATGCCGGGCATGGACTGAGTTTCGAGACCGTCGGCAAAATTGCCGCAATCGGGGAAATCCGCGAGCTCAATATCGGGCATTTCCTGGTGGGCGAGGCGATCTTCTGCGGCCTCGATTCGGCCGTCAAGCGCATGCGTGCACTGATGGACAAGGCGCGCGCCGAAGCAACCGGCCGGCGAACGGCCTGAGGAGCGCCGCGATGATCATCGGACTTGGCAGTGACATCGTCGACATCCGCCGGATCGAGCGGATCATTGAAAGATTCGGCGACAAGTTCCTAGAACGCGTGTTCACCGAGGTCGAGCGGCAGAAATCCGACATCAGGCGCAATCGCATCGAGAGCTATGCCAAGCGCTATGCGGCAAAGGAGGCTTGCTCGAAGGCGCTCGGCACCGGCTTTCGCAAGGGCATCTATTGGTCTGACATGGGCGTCGTGAATCTACCCGGGGGCAAGCCGACCATCGCCCTGACCGGCGGGGCGGCCCTGCGGCTCGCCGAGATCACGCCAGAAGGCTTTGAAGCGCGCATCGACGTTTCCCTGACCGACGAGCCGCCAATGGCCCAGGCTATCGTCGTCATAACCGCGGTACCCATGGTACGGGCCGGCCGAACCCCGTGACCATCCTTGACACCCGGGCGGGCGCGTGCATCCTTGTCGCGCCGCTTGGTTGCCAGAAAACACCATAAATCAATGGCCTAGAAAGACAAGTTCATGGATAGCAGCAATACCAAGGCCGGTGCGAAGACGGTAAGGAAGAAGGGCGGCGGCATCGGCGACACGGTGCTGACCATCGTCTATGCGGGGCTGATTGCGATCTTCGTGCGCACCTTTGCCTACGAACCCTTCAATATCCCGTCGGGTTCGATGCTGCCGACGCTGCTGATCGGGGACTACCTGTTCGTTTCCAAGTTTTCCTACGGCTACTCGCGGTTCTCTTTGCCCTTCGGCCTGCCGTTGATCGAAGGGCGCATCCTCGGCGGGACGCCCGAGCGCGGCGACGTTGCCGTGTTCAAGCTGCCGTCGGACAATTCCACCGATTACATCAAGCGCATCATCGGACTACCCGGCGACAAGATTCAGGTCATCGGCGGTATCCTGAACATCAATGGCGTTCCCGTGAAGCGCCGGCGCATCGGCGAATACACGGACCACGACACCTACGGCAATCCCGTGACCTTCACCCATTACATCGAGACGCTGCCGGGCGGTCGCGAGCACGACATCATCGAACGCTCCGACGAAGGCCAGCTCGACAACACGCCGGTCTACGAGGTGCCGGCAGGTCATTATTTCGCCATGGGCGACAACCGGGACAATTCGCTCGATTCCCGGGTCCTGAACCATGTGGGCTTCGTGCCGGCGGAAAACCTCGTCGGCCGGGCGGATGTACTGTTCTTTTCGTCCAACGGACGTGCGCGATTGTGGGAAGTCTGGAAATGGCCGGTGGCGATCCGCTTCTCGCGCATGTTCAACGGCGTCCATTAGCACGTGACCGCCGGCGCCGACAGCAGACCGCGCCGCGCTCCGCCAGGGGTGAAGTCCCGGGCGCCCGTGGCATTGGCGCACCGGCTGGGACACGTCTTTGCCCATCCCGAGCTCCTGACCGAGGCGCTGACCCATCGTGGGGCCGCATCCGTGGACGCGGCCGGGCGGTTCGGCAATGAACGTCTCGAATTTCTCGGGGACCGTGTGCTCGGGCTCGTGATCGCCGATCTTCTCTACGAATCCTTTCCCGACGAGCCCGAAGGCATCCTCGCCCGCCGCTACACCGGGCTGGTGCGCCGCGAGGCGCTGGAGGCGGTTGCGGCGGCGCTGGACCTGGGGTGCTACCTCATCCTCGCCAAGGCCGACGCGCAAAGCGGCGCGAGGCAAAATCGCGGTCTCCAGGCGGACGCCTGTGAAGCCCTGATCGGGGCGCTCTATCTTGACGGCGGCATCGAGGCAGCGCGGTGCTTCATCCTCGAACACTGGCGGCCCCTGATCGCGGAGCATGGTGGCTCCGGCCGCGATGCCAAGACGCGGTTGCAGGAATGGGCGCAGGCGCGCGGCCTCGCCCTGCCGCACTATCGCGAGGTCGGCCGCAAGGGGCCGGCCCATGAGCCGCAGTTTACGGTCGCGGTCGAGGTCACAGGCTTCGCCCCGGCCGAGGGGCGTGCGGCCTCGAAACGGAGCGCCGAGCAGGCGGCGGCGGAAGCACTTCTCGCCGTGATCGACGGGGCGGCGGGCCATGACTAGGCCGCCTGCATCGGACCATGCGCCAGCCGGGCCGGACACGCGCACCAGGGCCGGTTTCGTTGCCATTCTCGGCGCGCCCAACGCCGGCAAGTCGACGCTGCTCAACGCGCTGGTCGGCGCGCACATCGCCATCGTCACGCCCAAGGTTCAGACCACGCGTACGCGCATGACCGGCATCGGCATGGTCGGGGACACGCAGATTGCCTTCATCGACACGCCCGGCATCTTCCTGCCGAAGCGCCGCCTCGACCGGGCCATGGTCGCCGCCGCCTGGTCCGCGCTTGACTCCGCCGATGCGGTGGTCCTGGTCGTCGATTCCGAGCGCGCGGCGAAGGCGCCGAATCACGTCGATCCGGAAACGGCGGAGATCGTGGCCGCACTGAAGACGCGCGGCGTCGAAGCGGCGCTCGTGCTCAACAAGATCGATCTGGTGGCGCGCGAATCCCTGCTCGCCGTCACCGCTGCCCACGATGCCGCCGGACGGTTTGCAAAGGTTTTCATGATTTCGGCCCGCGACGGCGACGGGGTGGGGGACCTCAAGGCCTTTCTTGCCGCGGCCATGCCGCCGGGCCCGTGGCTCTACCCGCCGGATCAGCTTTCCGACGCGCCGATGCGCCTCCTCGCCGCCGAGATCACGCGCGAACAGGCGTTCCTGCGGCTGCACCAGGAACTGCCCTACGGCCTGACGGTGGAGAACGAGCGCTGGGAAGAACGTGACGACGGCAGTGCGCGCATCGACCAGGTCATCCTCGTCGCCCGGGAGACCCATAAGGGCATGGTGGTGGGCAAGGGCGGGGCCCGCATCAAGGCCATCGGCGAGGCCGCCCGCCACCGGATCGAGGATATCCTCGGCCGGCGCGTGCACCTCTTCCTGCACGTCAAGGTCAAGCCCGACTGGATGGAGCGGTCGGAGCATTACCGCGAGATCGGCCTCGACTTCCAGTCTTAGAACCTGTTTCCCGCCCGCCGTCGTGCTATAGGCCGGTACATGGACTGGCACGACGACGGTTTCATCCTGAGTGTCCGCAAGCACGGCGAGACGGCGGCCATCGTCAGCCTGCTGACGCGCGAGCGCGGCCGTCACCTCGGCCTCGTCCGGGGCGGGCAGTCGCGCCGGCGCCAGGGCCTTCTGCAGCCGGGCAACCTGGTGTCCGCCACCTGGCGGGCGCGCCTGCCCGAGCACCTCGGCACCCTGACCCTGGAACCCGCACGGGACCTCGCCGCCGGGGTGCTGGACGACCC
>WHSO01000010.1 GCA_009380075.1 Alphaproteobacteria bacterium
AGCTGCACCTGCCGCGCAAGGACGTGGTCGATTTCGCCGCGAAGCAGGCCAACCGCCCGCGCAACGAAGACGAGCCCGAGGAAGAATGGTACGCGCTCCTCGACATGCTGGACGCCGCCGACCCGTCCTTCCGCGACTGAATATCCAACGGCTCGCCGGGACACGGCGTACAAACGAGAACGGCGCCCCGCGGGGCGCCGTTTCCGTTGGCCGTCGTCCTGGATCAGGCCTTGGTGTCGGATTCGGCGGTTGCCTTCTCCGCCGGCATGATGAACCCGTTGACGCGCTCGTTGCGCTGGCCGCGGAGCGCGAGGTAATCCTGGCCCGATTCGTAGTTGATGTGCTTGTTGGCGGAGTTGGGTCCCGTGCGGGTGCCCATCATCACCATCGGGCCGGTGCCGGTATTCTCGAGCCGATAGAACGAGCCGCCCTCGATCAGCGCCGCCATACCCGGCTTCATCACCGCCTTGCCGCCGTCGGGGAAATACATGGTGCATTCGCCCTCGAGGCACGTGAAGGTCTGGTCGCCGGGGTGGCAGTGCAGGTCGTCATGGTCGCCCGGGTTCGGATAGTAATGCATCCAGGCATGCATCTTGCGGGTGTCCATGATGATTTTGCGCTTCTTGCGCTCATGGGCGAGGCCGACAACGTCAACGATATTGATAGCCATGAATTTCCTCCTGCTGCGCGGGATTGTTGGCGGACCACGCTTGATTCGTTAAGGCACTGTGGCAAAGCCTAGACTTCTTCGCCCCTTGGTGCAACATGGGCGCCGTAGCTTTCGCTGCGCGAGGCGCGGATCCCGCGCATGTCCTTGCCGGTTTCGTAGTTGATGTGCTTGTTGGCGCTGTGCGGCCCGGTGCGCGTCCCCATCAGCACGAGGGGGCCGGTGCCGGTGTTCTCCAGCTTGTAGAACGATCCGCCCTCGATCAGCGCGACGCCGCCGGGGTTGAGTACGCCGCTGCCGCCGTCGGGGAACGACATGGTGCACTGGCCTTCCAGCACCAGGAAAGTCTGGTCGCCTGGATGGCAATGAAAGTCGTCGTGGTCACCCGGATTGGGATAGTAGTGCATCCAGGAATGCATCTTCCTGGTGCCCATGATCATCTTCCGCTTCTTGCGCTCATGGGCAAGGCCAACGACGTCAACGATCTCTATGGCCATGTGCTGCGTCTCCTCAGTGTCCCGTCCCCGGACGGTCGTGATACGAACATACCTTTTCAAAGGATGCGGCGCCTCAGACGGCCAGCTCTTCGCCCAGCTTGCGGCTCTGGTCCGAGAAATTCTTGGCGGCATCGAAGATGATCAGCTCGTTCTTCGCCGGGTCGCGCACGGTGCCGACAGGGTCCTTGCCCTGGCGAACCGCCTCGATCGATTCGAAGACCATCTTGCGGAACAACGCAACCCCGCGGTCCGACGTGGCGAGATGCTCGTTCCTGGAGCGATCATAGATCAGGCCCTGGCTCTCCTGAGCGGCGCGGTCCTGCTCGTTCGAATGGATGCCCCACCAGCCGTCCTCGACCTGGGTATAGACGCCGCGCTCGACCTTCAGGAAGCCCTTGCACACCTGGCGATAGGGACCTTCCGGCGCGATGTTGGCCTTGACGTAATAGGTCATCGTGGTGACGTCGTCGACCGGCACACGGATATGCAGGTACTCGCTCGGGACCGTGCCGACGCGGGCGCCGTGGCGGCGGGTCGAAGACGGAAAGAGCTGATGGCTCACGTTCTGCAGCTTGTCGGGGTACTGCGAGCACTGGCGAATGCCGTACCACTTGCGCTCCCACTCCACCTCCGGGCGCTTGAGCGCGATGGACGGATAGACGGGCGCATGCAGTGCCATGCTGTGGAAAGGGTCGGCACCGTTTTCCGCACGCTGCACCCAGTTGCAGTAGTCCGGCTTCGCCCAGACCTCGCGATGGCAGTCCTCGCGGAACAGGAGATCCCACTTGGGCAGTTCCGGCGCCGGGTCGGGACCGATATAGGCGAACACGAATCCCGCGACTTCCTGTACCTTTGCGGCGCGGATGCGGACCTCGTTGACGAGCGGCGTCCCGGCTGGCTCCGCCGGCATTTCGAGGCAACGGCCGTCGGTCGCGAACTTCCAGCCGTGGTAGCAGCAGCGGATGCCGTCCGCCTCGCACCGCCCCAGCGCAAGCGACGCGCCCCGGTGCGGACAATTGCGCGCTACCATCGCCGCCGCGCCGCCGGTATCGCGGAACACGACGAAATCCTCGCCGAGGTGGCGGACCTCGACCGGCTTGGCCTTCAACTCTTCCGACAGGTAGACCGGCCACCAGTAGCGGCGGAGCATTTCACCGCCCGGCGTACCGGGACCGACGCGCGTCAGGGCTTCGTTTTCTTCCGGGGTCATGGCTGTTTCCTCCCGTCGCTAGACCTTCCCTGCCCTCGCCTTGCTTTTGTGTGGGCAACGGCTCAAATTCTACCGCCGGAACACCGGGCTCCGCAATCGCCGCAGGGACTCCGAGCCCGCCTTGCTTGAAGTTAACGCTGGAGAAAATACAATTTCCCCATGAGTCCGTCCGACCACCCCACCGCGTTCCTGGCCCGCGCCTATGCCTTCGCCGCCGTCCGCCACGCCGGCCAGAAGCGCAACGCAGCGGGGGATGAACCGTACCTTCATCACCTGATCGAGGTCGCCAATCTTCTCGCCTATGCCACCGACGGCGCGGACCCGGTGCTGGTCGCCGGCGGCGTCCTGCACGACGTTCTCGAGGACACGCCGACGACTCCAGAGGAGCTTTCGTCCCTCTTCGGTCCGGATGTGGCCACGCTGGTAGCCGAGGTGACCGACCCCGACGGCCTGACGGAGGCCGAGCGGCGGCAACGCCAGGTCGAACACGCGCCGCACCTTTCGGACCGGGCGCGCCTCCTCAAGATCGCCGACAAGACATCGAACATTCGCGAACGCCTCGCGACCCGTCCTGCCGGAAAGACCGACCAGGACATCCGCGACTATGTCGATTGGGGTGCTGCAGTTGTGGCGGGCTGCCGCGGTCTCAACGAGAAACTTGAAGACGCCTTCGACGAAGCCTACGAAACGGCGATGCGAAAATACGGCGCCTAGGACGCGGCGGCCACGGGAGAAGGACGCCCGAGATAGCGCCGGAGTATAGCGACGCCCAGGTAGATGAACGGCGTATCCAGCGCCGCGATGATCAGCTTGAAAATGTAGCTGGCGACGATGATCCTGGCGACGACGAACCAGTCCAGCCCGAGACCGAAGCCGAGAAAGATCGAATTGACGATGACGGTGTCCACCAGTTGGCTGGTCATGGTGGAGGCGTTGTTACGCAGCCACAAGTGCCGGCCCTGTGTCACCTCCTTCCAGTAATGGAACAGCTTCACATCGAGAAGCTGCGCCGCCAGATAGGCGGTCATCGACCCGAAGATCAGCACGCCGGGCAAGGTGAAGACCGATTCGAAGGCGCGCTGCATCGCCTCGACGCTGGGGAAATTCGGGTTGGTCGCCGACCAGGCCGGCGCGCCCGGCAAGGCCAGCGCGACCTGGACCAAGACCAGAGACATCAGGCTCATGAAGAACCCCGTCATCACCATCAGGTTGGCGCGGCGGCGACCATAGACCTCGCAGACGATGTCGGTGAGCAGGAAGGTAATCGGATAGGTGATCAGCCCGGTAGTCAGGGTGATCGCCTCGCCGAACAGGCCACCGGGCAGGCTTTCGGGAAAGGCCAGGAACAGCTTGACGCCGATGATGTTGGTCAGGACCAGCACCACCACGAACCCGGCCATCAGCACCGCGAAGGCCGATTCGGCCCGCCCCCCCGGCACGACTTCGTCGTCCATCTCCGCCGCCGCCATGACGCTCCCCTCACCGGACCCGTTACGGGCCCGACGTTAGCAGAGCGGACTGTCCGGTGAAATGGCGCAGGCTTAGAGTCCGAGCGCGGTCTGGATGTCGCGCTTGTGCTCTTCCTCCTGCATCAGGATATCCTCGAGAATGCGGCGCAATCCGTATTCGCCGAGCGCCTCGGCCTGGCCGATGCGTGCCTTGTAGCGGCTGATCGCGTTGTCTTCCCCCCACAGGTCCTGCTTCAGCATGGTCTTGGAGTCTTTTGCGACGTCGATCCTTTCGACGTCGATGGTCGGCGTGCCGCCGAGGAAGGCCACCTGCTCGGCCACGGTCACGGCGTGGGCTACCTCCTCATTGGCGTGGATGACGAGCTCCTTGATCGTACCCTCATACTCCGGTCCCGTCATGACGGCGGCATGCTGAACGTACTGGATCGCCGCGGCGTATTCCCATTCGAGATCCTTGTTCAGCTCCTTGATGAGTTGCTGCTTGGTGATTTTCTTGGCCATGACCTTTCCTCCTGAAATAATAGAATAATTCTAATATCGGCCGAAATCAATTGATTTCAAGTGCTCAATCGAGGAAAACGCCCCGCCTACATCCCTGCCAGGGTATAGAGCCATCCGGTCAGGAGCGGCTTCGGCCAGATCGCATTGTACATGAAATCGAACACGAAGATGAGCAGCACCAGGCCCCCGCATGAGGTCCAGAGCGCCTGGCGCCAGTCACCCCCCTGCGCCCGCGCGTAAAGCAGCGGGAAGACCACGAAGGACAGGTGGAAGCCGACGAGCAGGACGCTCACGACCAGGCCGGCGATCCAGATTACGGCCTCGATCTCGCGCGATTTTTCCTGCCGCGTGTAGGACACGATCGCCTCGCCCACGCCGCGCCGAATCCGGCCGAGCTCAACGAAATCCCGCGCGACCTGGATAGTCACCAGCAGCACGCCGAGGCCGGCCACGAAATATACCGCAATGGACGCGCGTAACGGCCAGTGGGTGCCCTGCCACACCATGTAGGCGAATATCGACGCGAGCGTGAGCGCCAGGGCGATGCTGCCCTGCTCGATGGGCCGGCGCACCTCGTGCACGAGCTCCATGTCCATCGGTCCCGTCTTGGCGCGGTACTGCCGGTAGATCGGCCAGCATATGGTGGCAATGATGATCAGGAAGATGATGATGACGCCGGTATGGGTCATCCATTCGTATCCGTAGCGGTCCACCGACAGCCACAGGTACTGCTGCACCTGTGGTCCCAGCACCACCGCCACCAGCAACGGTGGCCGCGGCCATCCGTAACGCTTCAGGATGATACCGATGGTGGTGAAGATGACGAAGGCGGCGATATCGGGCAGGTCGAGATTGACCGAGAACGCGCCGACCAGGCAAAACATCAGGATCGCCGGGACGAGATAGTAATACGACACCATGCAGGCCTTGGAGAACTGCTTCGCGAAGACGAGAGCGAGCCCGGTCGCCATGAAGTTCGCGATCACCAGCGTCCAGATCATCGCAAACATGTAGGGGCGTTGGGTGGTCAGCATCGGTTCGCCGGTCTGCACGCCGACGGCGTACAGGCCGATGAGGATGATGGCCATGGAACTTCCGCCGGGAATGCCGAACAGAAGCGTCGGGATCAGGTCCCCGCCCTCCTTGGCGTTGTTGGAACTTTCGGGCGCCAGCACGCCGCGCACGTCGCCCTTGCCGAAGTTCTCCGTATTCTTTTCGGTCTGGACCGCATGGGCGTAGGCGAACCAGTCCGCGACCGAGGACCCCAGCCCGGGCAGGACGCCCACCCAGACCCCCACCATCGACGACCGCACCACCAGCCACCAGTGCCGGAACACGTCCTTCATGCCCTCGACCAGGCCGCTACCGAGCGACTCCACCTCGGCAATGCGGGTCCGCTTGACCATCAGCTCGAACATTTCCGGCATGGCGAAGATGCCCATGGCGATGATCACCACTGACAGAGGCGATTCCAGGTAGCCCGTGCCGAAGGTGAAACGTTCGATGCCGGTACGGGTATCGGTGCCGATCAGCGCGATGCTGAGGCCGATGACCGCGCCGAGCAGCCCCTTCGCCGGCGACTTGCCGCCGAGCACGGAGACCGCGGACAGCCCCCACAGCACCAGCATCAGGAATTCCGGCGAGCCAAGCGCCAACACGAGCGGCGTGAAAATAGGAAGTGTCAGAATGAAGGTCGCTGCACCGATGACGGCGCCGACGGCCGAGCCGAGGAAGGCCGCGCCGAACGCGCGGTTGGCTTCGCCTTTCTTTGCCATCGGATAGCCGTCGAGCACGGTGGCCTGGGCGCCCGATCCACCGGGCACGCCGACGAGCACCGACGTAAAGGTATTGGCGGTGTTGCCCACCGTCGCCGCGCCGATGATGAGGGCGATGAATTCATAAGGATGCAGGGTTATGGCGTAGGGCATCAGCAGCGACAGCAGCAGAAGGCCACCGATGCCCGGTGCGGCGGCGAAGAAACTGGCGATGGCGACGCCGATGACCATCAGCATCATCGACTTCCAGGTGATGATGCCCATCAATCCTTCGATCACGCCTTCGTACATGATCAGGTTCCTCAATTCGGTCGATAATCATCGCCCCGCCAGCTCCCGCGGAGCGAGAGGGCTGGAGCCATGCGTTGGATCTGCCCGTGAAACGGTAAACGACGTGCGGCCGATGCGCCTTCGCGGCTGTTCCTGTCCCCCGATGAGAACCAATGTGCGGCTACGCGTGCTCCCTGAAGGGCGGGATTTAAGCCTCAATGGAGGGCCCTGTCCAACGGCTTTTCGCGGAGGGAACCGCCCGACCGCGGGCGCGCCGTTGGCATGGGCTCACCGCCGGATGACGATGAGCCCCTTGAGGTATTCGCCTTCCGGGAAGGCAAGGGTCGTCGGGTGGTCCGGCGCGGCTTCGAGGCGGCGGGCGATATAGCCGTCCACCCCCGCCTCCGCTCCCGCCGACGCCACGATCTTGTGGAACAGGCTGGCATCGACCGCCCCGGAACAGGAGAACGTCATCAGCACCCCGTCCGGCGCCAGCAGCTTGAGGGCGCGGCGGTTCAGGTCCTTGTAGGCTCGTGCGGCGCGTTCGACATGGGCGGCGGATGCGGCAAACTTGGGGGGATCGAGGACAATGGCATCGAAGCTGCGCCCTTCCACAAGGTATCCGCGCAAACCGGCGTTGACGTCGGCAACGACGAATTCGACGGCGGCGTCTTCGAACCCGTTGAGGGCAATATGGCGCCGCGCCCGCTCCAGCGCCGGCTTCGAGGAATCGACCGACGTCACGTGCGCCGCGCCGCCGGCCAGCGCCGCGATGGCAAACCCGCCGGTATAGGCGTGGCCGTTGAGCACCGTCCGGATGCCACCGTTACGCACCCAGTCCCGGAAGATGGCACGGTTGTCGCGCTGGTCCAGGTAATATCCCGTCTTGTGGCCTTCGGCGACGTCGACGTTCAAGTGCCAGCCGTGCTCGACAATGGCGACCTCGGTTGGTCCGGAGCCGAGGCGCCAGCCGCTGCGCCCCTCCAGTCCTTCCCGTTGGCGGACGCTGGCGTCTGAGCGTTCGAAGACGCGTTCGAGGCCCGTCGCAGCGGCGAGCGCGCGGACGATGACGTCGCGCCAGCGTTCAGCGCCGGCCGAGAGGAACTGGGCCACCAGGACATCGTTGTAACGGTCCACGATCAGGCCGGGGAGCCCGTCCGCCTCGCCATGAACGAGGCGCAGCGCATCCGACGGAATGGCAAGCCGGGTCCGGTAGGCAAGCGCCCGGGCGATGCGCCGGGCGAAGAAATCCGCGTCGATGCGCTCGCTTTCGTCGAAGGACCAGACGCGCACGCGAATCTGCGACGATGGGCTGAATGCACCCCAGGCAAGGAAATGGCCGTCATCGGCCTCGATGCGCACGGTCTCGCCCGGATCGCCGCCACCCTTGGCGATGGCCCCGGAAAACACCCACGGGTGCCGCCGGTCGAGAGCGCGTTCCTTGGCGGGCTTGAGGCGTATGGTTTTCATCGGCGGTCCGGCCCTTCGCCGCCCTGACGTGGAGGCGGATTGAACAGGCCGTTGCTATAACCTTCGCACTGGGGCGCGTCCAGCGCCCGGCAGGGCGCACCACCGGACCTTTGCAGGCGTTGCGAAGTCGTGTATTAGGAAGTGCTTCCTTTTCAGAAAGTTGCAATTCATTCCTAACCTCGCCCCGGAGACGCTACCGGGAGCTGGAAACATTCATGCCCCCTCTCATTCACGGCTGGTCCCTCGGCAATCTCAAAGGCGATATCTTCGGCGGGCTTACGGCCGCCGTGGTGGCCCTGCCGCTGGCGCTGGCCTTCGGCGTCGCCTCGGGCATCGGACCGATCGCGGGGCTGTACGGCGCCATCGCCGTCGGTTTCTTCGCCGCCGTCTTTGGTGGGACGCCGGCCCAGGTTTCCGGGCCGACCGGACCGATGACGGTGGTGATGGGCGCGGTCGTCGCGAGCCACGCCAGTAATCTTCCCGAAGCCTTCGCCATCGTCATCCTCGGCGGCGCGCTCCAGATCCTCTTTGGCGTCGCCCGGCTCGGCCGCTACATCAATTACACCCCCTATTCCGTCGTATCGGGCTTTATGACCGGCATCGGCGTCATCATCATGATCCTTCAGGTTCTTCCCTTCCTTGGCCTGCCTGCCGCCGGCGGCGGGCCCGTGGGGGCGCTGCGCATCCTTCTCGACCTTGACCTCGGACGTGTCGGCATCCCGGCCACCGGACTGGCGCTCGCCGCCCTGCTGATCGTGATCTTCTGGCCGCAGCGCCTGTCCCGCTACCTGCCCTCGCCGCTCGCCGCGCTGGTCGTCGGCACTGTCGCCAGCGTCCTGTTCTTCCCCAATGTGCCGATCATCGGTACCGTGCCGACCGGGCTCCCGACACCGACGATGCCGGCCATCAACATGTCCCAACTCGCCAACATCTTTCAGGCGGGCTTCATCCTCGCCCTTCTCGGCTCCATCGACAGCCTGCTGACGTCGCTCGTCGCCGACACCATCACCCGTACGCGGCACAATTCGGACCGCGAACTGATCGGCCAGGGCATCGGCAACGTGGTTGCCGGACTGATCGGCGGCCTGCCCGGCGCGGGGGCGACCATGCGGACGGTCGTCAACGTGCGGGCAGGCGGCCGCACGCCGATTTCCGGCGCCATCCACGCGCTCGTCCTGCTCGCCCTGGCGCTGGGCCTTGGCCCGCTCGCGGCCAAGGTCCCTCACGCCGTCCTGGCCGGAATCCTGATGAAGGTCGGCTGGGACATCATCGACTGGGGTTACGTCCGCCGGCTCGTCCGTGTCCCGGTGGAAAAGGCGGTCGTCATGCTGACGACGCTGGGCCTGACGGTGTTCGTCGACCTGATCGCCGCGGTCGCGGTCGGCATCATCCTCGCGGCCTACGTCACCGCGCGGGCGCTCGAACGCGAGCAGCTCAAGGGGCTCGAGATGGGGGACGGCAACGCCGATTCGCAACCGTCCCTCAGCGACGACGAACGCAGCAAGCTTCGCTCGGTGCCCGGCCGGATTCTGGTCACGCGGCTGACCGGCGCCTTTTCCTACGCTTCCGCCCGGGAAATGGCGCGCCGTGTGAGCGACAGCATGCTCGGCCATCGCTGCGTCATCTACGATTTTTCCGACGTCGGATACGTCGATCCCAGCATCGCGGTCGCCATCGACGACATCTTCGACCAGGTCCGGTCGAACGGTCAGTTGCTGTTCGTGTCGGGACTCGGCGGCAACGTCGAAAAGACGCTGGCGGCATTCGGCGCCCTCGACCGCGTGCCGCCGGACCACCGCCTGGCAACGCGGGCCGAAGCCATCGATCGCGCCGTCGCCGCGGTCAGACGCGACGACGCGGCCGAATCCGCGATTTAGCCGGCCGATTTCGCGGCGCCGGCACGCAACACCACCAGCGCGTCGAGCGCGACGCCGCCCTTCCCCGCCGCACGGGCGACGAAGGGGTTGACGTCCACCGCCTCGATCACGTCGCCGAGGTCGCGCGCGATTCGCCCCAGCGCCATCAGCGCCGTCTCGACCGCACGGCGGTCGTGGGCCGGCTGGCGGCGCCAGCCGTCGAGGAGCCGCGCCGCCTTGGTCCGGTCCACCAGAGCCGCCGCAAGCACGATATCGAGCGCCGGATCGGCAAAGGCGACGTCCCCGTAGAGTTCAAGCGCGGTGCCGCCGCCACCGAACATGACCACCGGGCCGACCTCGGGATCGTTGGCGATGCCGAGCGCCAGTTCGATCCCGCCGCCGACCATCTCCGCCACCAGCACGCCGTCAAGCCGCAGGCCGGGCTTGGCCTTCGCCACATTGGCGAGAATGCGGGCGAATCCGTCGCGGACGGCAGCAACGTCCCTAAGCCCCACCAGGACCGCGCCCGCCTCGGTCTTGTGCGGCAGGTCGGCAGAAACCGCCTTGAGCACGACAGGGTAGCCGATCCTCTCGGCCGCGGCGACGGTACCCTCGGCGTCGGCGGCCATCTCCTCCCGTGCAAGGGGAATGCCGTAGGCGGCGATGAGCGCCTTCGACTCCGGCTCACTCAGGGTCACGGGCTTGTCCGCCCGGGCCGCCACGGCGCGCAGCCGCGCGGCGACATCTCGCGCCGCCGCGGGCGGAGGTTCGGGCGACAGGACCGGCACCGCCGTGGTCACGTGACCGGTGATGGCGCGCACGGCGCGCATCGCCTTGTCCGCTTCCTGCAGGAACGCGAGATGCGGCAACTCGGCGCGCATGTCGCGGGCGTAATCTGTCAGCCCGTAGGAAATCATGGAGACGTAGCAGATCGGCTTGCCGGCGCGGGCAGCCAGCGTTTCCGCCGCACGCAGGTTGCTTTCCTTGCGCGCCGAGCCCGCCTCGCGCGGCAGTTCCTCCTGCATCAGCAACAGGTCGATACCGGGGTCCGACAGCATGATGTCGATGGCCCTGAGATAGTTTTCCTGACTCGACAGGACGGTGTAGCCGCCGTCGAGCGGATTGCCGACGGCACTGCCGGCACCCATGAATTCCTCGAGCTGCTGCTGGGTCGCCGGCTGCAGCCTGGCGAAGTGCACGCCGTTGCGTTCGGCGGCATCGAGAAGAAGTCCGCGCAGGCCGCCCGAGAGAGTGATGGCGCCGACACCGGCGCCCTTGGGCAGCGGCGCGTGCATGACGTATTCGACCACCTCCACCACGTCGTCGAGGGTGGTGACGCGGATCGCGCCGGCCGCGCCCGCCACGGCATCGAAAGCCGCGGCCGATCCGGCCAGCGCCCCGGTATGGGCCAGCGCCGCGGCGCGCCCTTCCGAAGACGTGCCGAGCTTCGCCACCACCACCGCCTTGCCGGCGGCGCGGGCGGCGCGGCAGGCGGACAGGAACTTGTCGCGCTCGCGGATCGATTCGAGGTAGCAGACGATCACCCGCGTGTCGGGGTCACGGACGAAGAAATGGATATAGTCGGCCATGGTGAGGCCGGTCTCGTTGCCGCTGGTGACCAGGGTGCCGACGACGATGCCGCGTTCCTCCAGGGTGCGCTTGATGGCGGTGGCGATGCCGCCCGATTGCCCGACGATGGATACCGGGCCCGGCGTCACCTGCTGCGGGCGGTCGTCGGGCATGGTGACGAAGGCGCGCGCCGCCACCATGTTGCCGAAGCAGTTGGGGCCGGAGACGGCGAGCCCCGTCTCGGCGATGGCCTGGCGCAGGGCCTCGCCCAGCCTGCGGCCTTCGTCACCGCCCGCCTCCTCGAAGCCCGAGGTCATGACGGTGGCGCTGCGGGCTCCCGCCCGGGCGGCGTCGCGCAACACGCCGGGAACGAGCTTGGCCGGTACGAGGACCAGCAGGTGATCGGGTTTTTCGGGCAGGGACGCGAAGTCGCGATAACACTTTTCGCCCCAGACCTCGTCCCGCCCCGGATTGAGGGGATAGACCGGGCCGGCGAAGTTGTAGCGCTGCAGGTTGCGGCGGACCCGCGGCGTCCAGTTGCCGGGCTTGTCGGACGCCCCGACGATGACGACGTTGCGCGGTGCCAGTAGCGCCGCGACCTTGTTGATGCTCTCTTCCGGATCGAAACTCCCCGACACGATACTGCCTCCCCGATCTGTCACCTTCGTTGGGGCGCCATCATAGAGGGCCCGGCGCGCGGCCGACAACGGCGATACGCCTCAGGGGGCGAGGCGCCGGACCTTGTCCCAGTCCACCATGCGGCCGAATCCCGGCGCGTCGGGCAGACGGATGCGGCCGTCCCTGACGCGAAGCGGTTCATGGACATATTCGTCGGGCAGCAGCAGGAACAGCGTCGCCTCCGACGGCAGATCATAGCGGAGCCGTGGCAGTGCAGCCGAAATCTGCAGCGCCGCGAGTGCCCCGAGCGAGCTTTCACCGAACAGGCCGATGTTTACGTCGACGTTATGCGCGGCAGCGTAGCGGGCGATGCGCCAGTTCTCCGTGTAACCGCGCGCCTTCAGGAGCTTCAGATTGATCGCCCGTGCCCCATGCTCGACATAGAGCCGCGCCGAGGGAAAGTCGCGGCAGGTGTTGTCCACCAGGATGGGCAGCGCGCAATCCCCCTGCAGGCGGGTAAAGGCGGCGTCGGGCAGGTACGGGCATGGATCCTCGACCATGAGCACACCGAAATCCGCCAGCCGCCGGCAATAATCGGGGGACTGCTCCGCCGTGTAATCCTGATTCGGATCGACGTAAATGCGAATGCCGTCGCCCACGGCGGCGCGAATCGCGGACAGGACGTCCATGTCCGTCGCGATGCCCTGTCCGCCTTTGACCTTGAGCGTGTCGAACCCATGACGGGCCACCATGTCCGCCGCTTCCGCGGCCATCTTCGCCGGCGCCTGCCGGGTCACCACCCAGGACACCGCCGCGTCGCGTCGTCCCTCCCAGATCTGCCAGAGGGGTGTGCCGGCTACCTGGGCACGGATGTCCCAGAGCGCGACGTCGATCATCGCCTTGGCGAGGCTGTGCTCCCGCGGCCGCCACAGGGCGGCGACGGCTTTTTCGTCATCGATCGCAAGGCCCATGAGCTTCGGCACGAAAAGTTCTTCGAAGGCGACCGCGAGCGAACGCAGGGTGGTGCTGGTCCAGGTGGTCTTGACCGTGCCTTCGGCAACGCCGTCGATTCCGCAGTCGGTGACGAGGCGCAGCACCATGTAATCGGCGGCGGTCTCTGCCAGCCCGGCCCATTGCATCGGCCGCGGATAAGGGATGCGAACGGGAAAGAGCTCGACCCTTTCTATGCGGTGGGCACCCATGTCGGTGTTTCCTCTCGCCCGTATCGCACGACATCGACGCGGAGAAGCGACGACGATTCCGGCGGGATAAGTCGTCCCAATTGTCCAAAAAGAAAGGCGGGATTCCGGACCCCGCCTTTCTCCTTATTCCAAACCGGCTACTTGCGGCAGTCGATCTTTCCCGCGACGTCATGATCGCCGAGATAGGTGATATCGCAGGTCATGCCCGCCTTGAGCGCCTTGCTCTTCACCTTCTTTCCGTCGACGGTGATCTTGGCGCCGCTGGTACCCGCCTCGACGGCCTTGCCGCCGTCCTTGAAGACCAGATTGCGCTTCTTGATCTGGTCGATCTTGACGCCCTTGACCGTCCGCCAGGTGAGCTTGGCTTCCCGGGACTCACCCTTCTTGATCAGCGTCGCCGCGTCGGCGCGGGCGATGATGGCCTTGTCCGTATTGATCATGCTCTCGACGTGCTTCTGGACCTCTTCGCCCGTGACCACCTCGATGGGAATGAGCTGCTTTTCCGCCTCGGCAAGGAACTTCGGGTCGGCCATGGTATCGAGAAACGCCTTGCGCAATGCGGCGACGCGGTCGGCCGGGGCACCGGGCGGCACCGCATAGGGGCGGCCGATGTACTGGCGCGCGACGAGGAATTCGAGGACCTTCACGTCCTCGGGCGAGTTCGCCATATCCATGATGAAGGGCACGCCCTTCAGTTCCTCCGTCGGCCTCTTGGCGATCTGGACGAGGATGTTGATCTTCTTGTCGCGCACGAGATGCATGGCCTGCGCCTTGAGGCTGTCCCAGCCGAGACCGCAGAGGCCGCCGACCTCGCCGCGCTCCATCGCCAGGATGACCGATGTCGTGCTGGGATAGCCGTGGATGATCTGCAGCGTGGCCCCCGTCAGGCTGCGAAGGTAGGCCGGCACCATGTTGGTGGACGAGCTCACCGACCCCGTGCCGCCGACGATCAGCGGCGCCTTCTTGGCGTCGGCATAGGTCTTGACCGGAGAACCGGCCGACACGATGCAAACGGTAGTCAGCGAATTGGCGCTGCCCAGCCAGTTGAAGTCCGTCGACTTGTACTGGACCTTGCGGCCCATGGATTCTTCGCTGACCACGGTGTTATGCAGCCCGGCGACGTGGAGTCCGTCCTTCGGCGCCGCCTGGTACATATAGCCCGCGAGCTTCAACCCGCTGGCGCCGGGCATGTTCTTGACCACCGTCCGTGGATTGCCCGGTACGTGGCGATTGAAATGGCGTTCGATCAGACGCGTGTACCGGTCGTAGCCACCGCCCGGCGCGGACCCGACGTACATGTTCATGGTCTTGCCCTTGAAGGCGTCGGCGACAGTATCCGCGGCAGCCGGGGCCGGCGTCAGCACCAACGCAGGGACGAGAAATAACGCGGAAACGGACACATACGCGGACGCGTGGGAAATTGACTGCATCCTAGCCTCCCATAAGTCCCGGATTACCGTTTAGCACGGCTGTTCCATGATGTTTCCCGGAAAGGCTAACACATGGCCCCCGAGGCGGCAGCAAGTATCGAATCTCGACCCTTCCGCTACGCCTTGTGCCCGATGCGGCGACTTCCTATAGTTGGAAAAAGCTTGGGAAACGGGGCAATGAATCCCCGGCCCCGGACGACGACAAAATGATTCGGAGGAAGCGGGCATGCTGGATTTCAAGCTGATTTCGGGCGACTGCCACATCACGGAACACCCCGATGCCTTCGTGCGCTGCCAGAAGGAATTCGGCGACAAGGCGCCCCGGGTGGTCGACAATCCCGAGGGCCTGGGCAAGGGCCTGTGGTTCCTGATGGAGGGCCTGGAGCCGATGCGGGTCGGCTACTTCTCCCTCGGCCATGTCGTGGACAAGCCCGAGGGGCGCCGCAACATGAGCATCTACGACGACGGCGAAAAGTTCAAAAAGCTGGTCTCCGACTTCCGCGAGAACTACCGCTACGAGGACTATCCCCAGGACTGGGAGGCTTCCGCCTATTGCAAGGAGTTGGACCGCGACAACGTCGAGGCGATGATCATCTTCGCCAGCTGGGCGCGGTACAACTACCACCTCGAGGACGCCAAGCTGCAGCGTTCCATCTTCCGCTCCTACAACGAGTGGATCCTGGAATTCGCGAGCCATGCGGCGCGGCGGATCTTCCCGGCACCGATGATCTCCGTCCTCGACATCGACAACGCCGTGGCCGACATGAAGGACTACGTCAAGCGCGGCTGCAAGACCGTTCATCTGCCCACGACCATCATGGGCAGCGGCTATTACGAGCCGATCTACGAGCCGCTGTGGCGGACGGCGGTCGAACTCGACATTCCGCTCACCGTGCACTCCAACTCAAGCCAGGGCCGTTCGATGAAGCTGCACGGCATGGCCAAGCGTAAGGAAGACCCACGCGAATACGTCATCCGCAGCGAATTCGAAGGTAACCGCTTCGGCGGTCCGATGGCGGCATGGGCCTTCGTCAGCAACCTGATTTTCTCCGGCGTATTCGACCGGTATCCGTCGCTCAAGGTGTGCTGTTCGGAATTCCAGATGGCGGACGCCGCCACCGTGGTGGAATCGGTGGACTATCGCGTCGGGCGCCTTGCCACCTACGACCGCGACCGCAACCTCAACCAGCGCTGGCCGAGCGAGTACCTGCGCGAAAACGTCTTCATGGACTTCGAGGACAGCCGCGCCACCGTTCTCACCACGCCCTTCTACGGCGAAGACAACTTCTACTGGTCGAGCGACTATCCACACTTCCAGACGGTGTGGCCACGCTCCGCCTCGATCTTCGAGGGCATGTGCGAGGGCATCAAGCCGGATGTCATGCGCAAGCTCGGCCGCGACAACGTCAACCAGATCTACAAGCTGGGACTGAACTGAGCGGGCGTCCTTCATCGATCGTCACGGAATGCAAGACGCCCCGGACACATTCCGGGACGGTGCCCGATACCTGCACGGGAGTCGCGTCGTGGTAACGCTTTACGGTATCAAGACCTGCGATACCTGCCGCAAGGCGCTCAAGTGGCTTGACGCCGAAGGAATCTCCCACCGCTTCCACGATTTCCGTGCAGACGGCCTTTCACGCCGGGTGGTGGCAGGATGGGTCGCAACGCTCGGCTGGGAGAACGTGCTCAACCGCCGCTCCACCACATGGCGGGGGTTGCCGGAAAAGGCGCGCACGGACCTCAACAGTAAAACGGCGGCGGCCCTGATGGTCGAGCACCCCACCCTGATCAAGCGTCCGGTCATCGAGGCGGACAAGGGGTTGTTCATCGGCTTCGACGAAAGGACGCGAACCGTGCTGAGCCGGGCACGGCGCTAGGAGGCGGCTTCCTTGCCAGCGCCGCCCCGGAATCCTCCGGTTGCCAACCTTTGCCGACACGGCCTAGCATAGAAGCAGAACCAATCATAAACGGGGTTTCAGGGACTATGTCGGAACATTCAGATCACTTTGTGAACAAGAACGTCGGAATCGTGGCCGGCCTTATCGGCCTGGCCGTCCTCGTCATAGGCTTGGCGGGTGTCCTGGTAACACTCGCCACGTGACCGGGACGACGATGGCGCGGGAATCTCGCGTCCCCTCCCCGGTCGAGCCCCACCTGCAGCCGCCCGGCTGAGCGGGGTCCATGGAATACCAGGAGGTCGGGATGCTGGTCTCGCGCGCGGACGCCGCGCACGGCGTAGTTGATACCGGCAGTTCGGGTGGCGGCAACGCCCTCCTGATCATGCTCGGTGTCGCTATAGCCTTCGGAGTGGGCTTCTCCATCTACAAGAGATGGCGCAATCGTACCCAGGACGGCAACGGTGATGCGGGATCCTAGAGTTTGCGAGCACTAGGCATGCCGATCAGCCGACGAGCCTGCGTGGTCTGGGCCGCCACCGGTTTGCTCCTGCCGGGCGCATTGTTTCGAACGGCCTGGAGCCAGAATCGCAAGCCGCAAGTGATCGATGTGCGGATTGCCAAACGCAAGGTCATCGCGCCCAAGGGGGCCATCCGGGTCACTCAACAGGATGTGATTGAACTCCGGTTCAGCAGTGACGAAACGGTGAAACTGCACCTCCACGGCTACGACAAGGAGATCACGGTCACGCCCGGCGCGCCTGCCACATTGTCGATCACGACGCATGCGACGGGACGCTTTCCAATCACAAGCCACGGTTGGGGGCGTGGCGGCCACGGTCACCATGCCCTGACCTACCTTGAAGTCCACCCCCGTTAGGGTCTTTCATGCGAATTCATCCGGGAGCAGTACTGGCGCCCCTGGGGGGCGCACTGACCGCAATGCTCTCCGGTGCGTCGCCTGCATGGGCCCATGCCTTCGGCGCGCGTTACGATCTGCCGCTGCCGCTGGAGTTCTACCTGATCGGGGCCGGCGGCGCCGTCGCGTTTTCCTTCCTGATCATGGTTCTGTCATTCGATCGCCGCCCGGCACATCCCGGAGGCTCCCGGATCGACCTCCAGCGCTTCCGGGGCCTTCACCTGCTGGGACGCCCTGCGGTGACGGCCATCCTGAAGGTGGTTTCGGTCGGTCTGTTCATCCTTGTTCTGGCGACCGGATTCTTTGGCAACCAGGACCCTGCCCGGAATTTTGCGCCCACCTTCATCTGGATCGTGTGGTGGGTGGGGTTCGTTTACGTGGCCGCCCTGGTCGGGAATGTCTGGCCCGTCCTCAACCCCTGGTCGGGCATCATGGCAGGATTGGAACGGCTGTGCCGATGGTTCGGACGGAGACGCCCCCTCTGCCTGGGGCTGCCCTACCCGTCATGGCTCGGAGTTTCCCCGACCATTGTCCTGTTTTTCCTCTTCGCCTGGTTCGAGTTGATCGCCGAAACCGGGAAATCGCCCGCCGTTCTGGCAACGGCCGCGCTGGTGTATTCCGGCGTCACCCTGGCCGGCATGGCGGCCTTCGGACGTGACGCCTGGCTCCGGCACGGAGAGGCCTTTACGCTCGCTTTCGACGTATTCGGCCGCTTCGCCCCTATCGGCCGGACAGACATGCCCGGACAGGATGGAGCATCCCGCGGGTGGCACCTTCGGCCCTACGGGAGCGATCTGATCGCGACGACGCCGTGCCGTCTTTCGCTGACGGCCTTCGTTCTCGTCATGCTGTCGACGGTCACATTCGATGGCTTCAAGGAAACCCCGCTCTGGGGCGAACTCCTCCGATCGATCGCTTTGACGCCAGCCTTGCATCCGGGCATTCGCCTGATACATGACCTCGGCTTCGAGCTGACCGTCGTGCTCGAAACCATCGTGCTCGCACTGTTTCCGGTGATCTTTCTGTCGGCCTACCTGGGCTTTGCCTGGCTGACCGGGCGCGCATCAGGCCGGGCGCGACCGGTCACGGAGATCGCGGGGCTCTTTGTCTATTCCCTGGTACCCATCGCCATCGCCTATCATCTGGCGCATTACCTGTCCTACCTGCTGATCGCGGGCCAGCTCATTATCCCGCTGGCGTCCGATCCGTTCGGCTATGGCTGGGATCTTTTCGGCACTGCGGGATACGAGGTTGATATCGCCGTCATCGGCGCGCGCTTCGTCTGGTACGCTGCCGTGATCGCCATCGTCATCGGCCACGTCTTTGCGGTGGGCATCGCGCATTTCACCGCCCTGAGAGCCTTCGATTCGGTCCGTGCCGCGGTCCGCAGCCAGTATCCCCTGCTCGTCCTGATGGTCGGATACACGATGGTGAGCCTGTGGATATTGTCCCAGCCGATCGTCGGGGCGCCGGGCTCCGCCGCGCTTCAGGCGCGTTCGGACACGATCTCTCTCGCGCCTTTCGAGTTTCGGGAAATGTGCCTTCCGCTGGCAAGAGGCGACAGGCTTGACGTCACGTTCCGGTCCGACCAGAAGGTCGAATTCGACATCCATTACCACGATGGCCTGACGACGCGCTTTCCCCTCAGGAAGGTCGGGGTCACGACGCATTCGGAGGCGTTCGTCGCAGAGATCGAGCGGCCTTATTGCCTGATGTGGTTCAACCGGAACCTGACGAAGGCGGCACTGACCTATCGCGTCGCCGGGCCCTAGACGCGCGCAAGATACCGCCGGCAGGTGGCGGCGTCACCGCTCCACCACCTTGCGATAGAGGTGCCAGGTCGCATGGCCCAGGACCGGCAGGACAATGGCGAGGCCGACGAACAGGGGCAATGCGCCGAGCAGCAGGGAGCCCGCCACGACGAACGCCCATATCGTCATCATCACCGGGTTCACGAGGACGACCCTGATGGAGGTAGTGACGGCCGTCAGGATGCTGACGTCGCGGTCCAGCAGCATGGGAAACGATACCACGCTGAGGCTGAACACGACGGCGGCAAAGACCGCGCCGGCGCCCGTCCCCACGATCATCAGTTCGATCCCGGCCGGTGTCGTCGTGACCTGCCGGATGTAATCCGGTATCGAGGCCGGGTCCACGCCGCCGAAGATCTCGTCGTAGATGGTCAGTGCCGCGCCGAGCCAGGCGAAGTAGATCACCATCAGGATCAGGCCGAGCCCGGCGATGGCGCGAACGTGCGGCGAGACGAGAACGTCCAGCATATGACGGCGGGAGCTGTCGAGGCCCAGTTCGTGGCGCCGGCTCAATTCGTAGGTGCCGGTCGCGACGAGGGGACCGATCAGCGTGTATCCGGCGAGAAGCGGGAAAACCACGGGAAGCATGTCGTAGCCCGCGGCCACCCTGGCGAAGACGACGGTGACGATGGGATAGATCAGGAACAGGAACATGAGGTGCGTCGGGGTCCGCTTGAAATCGGCGAAACCGAGAGCGATGGCATCCTTGATGTCGTCGAAACCGATATTCCGGACGGCCGGTTGCGCGGTTCCTGCGAAACTCCCGGCCAGCGCCAATCTGTGAGCCATGGCTACGCCTCCTGTATTCCGGATCAGCGATCGCGACGAAGGAAGCAATAATTCAGGCGTACGAACTGATACGGTTACGTCGCGTCGCAAGCCGTGCTGTTGATGATCCCTGAAAGCCCTCCAAAATTACGAATGGTAGAACAACGTTAGAAGATTACGCCCCCGTGAGAACGGAGAAGAACAGTTGTCGCGTCACGAAGGTATAGATCGATTCGTAATACATGATGGCGACGAACACCAGGACCAGGACCGGCGGCAGGATGATGGCATACAGAAGCGCCAGACGTTCCCAAAGCATGTGCATGAAGACGGCGACGATCAGGCCTGCCTTCAGGACCATGAATGTCAGGATCAGGGTCCACCTGAGGTATCCCTGCACATGGAGATAGTCGACCATGTACGAACACGCGCTCAGGACGAAGAGCCATCCCCAGATCTTGATGTAGATGCCAATCGGATGCTGCTGGCCTTCTACGTGTTTTGTCGCTTCAGTCATTGTCTTGACCTACCAAAGATAGAAGAAAGCGAAAATGAACACCCATACCAGATCGACGAAGTGCCAATAGAGCCCCAGGGTCTCAACGATCTCGTACCGTCCTTTTCGACTGGTGAAGAAACCCTTTTTCTCGATATCGAAATCACCGCGCCAGACCTTCCGGGCGATGAGGATGAGAAACAGCACGCCGACGGACACGTGGAAACCGTGAAATCCCGTGATCATGAAAAAGGATGATCCGAACTGCGCCGCGCCCATCGGGTTGCCCCAAGGGCGAACGCCCTCCTCGACGATGAGCTTGGTCCATTCAAACGCCTGCATGCCGACGAAGGTTGCACCGAACAACGCCGTGATCAGCAGGAAGATGGCCGTCTTGAAACGATCCTTGCGATAGCCGTAGTTGACCGCCAGGACCATCGTGCCGCTGCTGGTGATCAGGATGAAGGTCATGATCGCAATCAGGATCAGGGGGATGGGCTCGCCACCGAACGACAGCGCGAACACCTCGCTCGCGTTGGGCCACGGCACCGTCGTCGACATCCTGACCGTCATGTACGACAAAAGGAAGCAACTGAAGATGAAGGTATCGCTGAGGAGGAAAATCCACATCATGGCCTTCCCCCAGGGAACATTCTTGAATGTTCTCTGGTCGGACGACCAGTCCGAGACGAACCCTTCCAGACCGTCGGGACGTGTCGCGGCTGTCCCTTCCGTATGCGTCAGCGTCGTTTCCGCCATGGTTCAGGCCCTATTCTTATGAGTACAGCAGCAACGCGAAGAAAATCAGCCACACGACCAGCAGGAAGTGCCAGTAAATGGTGCACAGTTCCATGCCCATCCGCAGGCGGCGCGTGTCTCCGTGGGTGAGCCGGGCGACGAGCCGGGTCCACGCGACCAGCCCACCCAGAAGATGCAGCCCGTGCAGGGCGGTCAAGAGATAGAAGAACGCGTTTGCTGGATTGCTCGCCGCGAAATAGCCGAGCTCGACGAGCTGCCGCCAGACCCAGAGCTGACCGAGCAGGAAGACAACCGCGCTTCCGCCCGCCACCAGCAAACTGGCCTTGAACCTTTCGATCCGCCCCTGTCGTACGGCGATCAGCCCCCTCTGCATTGCGACGCTGCTGCCGATCAGGACAAGCGTGTTCAGCCACAGCAGCCATGGTTCAGGCAAGGGCCGCCAGTCCGAAACGACCATGCGGTCACTGTATGCGACGACGAAGAGCGACAGCAGGACCGTGATAGCGGTCAGGAGAATCCGCAGCCCAAGCTTTGCCGTCGGCAGGACGTAGGCACGCCCGCCGTGCGCGTCATCGATCCGGACCTGTTCCGCGGTCCAGGGCTTCTGACGCAATTGCTCGATGATGTTCACGGCCGGCCCATCCTTACTCCGCAGCGCGCGCCGGAGCCCGTTTCGGTGGATGGTTCTGCGGCACGAAGTCGTCCTCCGCACCCGGCACGCCGTAATCATAGGCCCAACGATACACGACCGGGAGTTCACGCCCGAAATTGCCGTGACCCGGTGGCACTTCCTCCGTCTGCCATTCCAGTGTTGTCGCCTTCCACGGGTTATGGCCCGCCTTCTTGCCTTTGATCATGCTCCAGACCACGTTGTAGAAGAAGACCAGCTGCGCCACCCCGACGATCAGGGCCACCACTGTGATAAATTCGTTCAGCGTGTGTGCCGATTCAGGAATGAAACTGGTCGTTCCCATTTCGAAGTACCGGCGCGGCACCCCCAGGAACCCAAGGTAATGGATCGGCAGGAAAATCATGTAGGCGCCAAGGAACGTGACCCAGAAATGGAACTGGCCCATCGCTTCGTTCAGCATGCGGCCGGTCATCAAGGGGTACCAGTGGTAGATGGCGCCGAAGATCACGAGGATCGGCGCCACGCCCATCACCATATGGAAATGCGCGACCACGAACATCGTGTCCGACAGCGGCACGTCCACGACCACGTTGCCGAGGAACAGCCCTGTGATGCCGCCGTTGACGAAGGTGACGATGAAGGCAAGTGCGAACAGCATGGGAAGGGTGAAGTTGATGTTCGCGCGCCACAGGGTCAGTGTCCAGTTGTAGACCTTGATGGCGGTCGGAACCGCGATGATCAGCGTCGTCGTCGCGAAAAAGAATCCGAAATACGGGTTCATGCCGCTGACGTACATGTGGTGGGCCCACACGACGAAGCTGAGAGCGCCGATGATCACGATCGCCCAGACCATCATGCGGTAGCCGAAGATGTGCCGCCGGGCGTGAACACTGATGAGATCGGAGACGATACCGAACGCCGGCAGCGCGACGATATAGACCTCAGGATGACCGAAGAACCAGAACAGGTGCTGGAACAGGATAGGGCTGCCCCCGTCATGCTTCAGGAGCTCGCCCTGCGAGACGATCGTCGGCATGAAGAAACTGGTTCCCAGAACGCTGTCTAGCGTCATCATGACGGCGCCGACGAAGAGGGCGGGAAAGGCCAGCAGGGCGAGCACCGTCGCGGTGAAGATACCCCACACCGTGAGCGGCATGCGCATCAAGGTCATGCCTCGTGTGCGCGCCTGCAGCACCGTCGTCACGTAATTCAGTCCGCCCATCGTGAAACCGATGATGAACAGGGCCAACGAAACGAGCATCAGGACGATTCCGGCGCCCGCTCCCGGCGTGCCGGTGAGGATCGCCTGCGGCGGGTACAGGGTCCAGCCGGCCCCCGTCGGCCCGCCGGGCACGAAGAAGCTCGCCACCAGCACGAGCACGGCCAGCAGATAGATCCAGTAGCTGAGCATGTTGACGTAGGGGAAGACCATGTCCCGGGCGCCCACCATCAGCGGTATGAGGTAATTACCGAATCCGCCCAGAAACAACGCCGTCAGCAGATAGACCACCATGATCATCCCGTGCATGGTGATAAACTGGTAGTAGTCCTGCGCCTCGATGAAATCGAAACTTTCTGGGAACCCCAGTTGCAGGCGCATCAGCCAGGATAGCACCAGCGCCACCATGCCGATGGCGATGGCCGTCGCCGAATACTGGATGGCGATGACCTTGGCGTCCTGGGAAAAGACGTACTTCGTTATCCAGCTTTTCGCGTGATAAAGCTCGACGTCCTCGACTTCGGCGGGGCCAATACGTTCGATTTCCGCTCCGACTTCGGCCATAAGCTTACCCTCTCCGGCATTTTTGACTTTACCATTTACTGGTACGCCAAACCATTTACTGGTACGCCAAACCGTTTACTGGCACGCTCTAACGGGTCCGCTACTTAATCGGCGGCAATCGTTGCTACGATATCCGCCGCGGCCTTACGCGAAGCAAGCTGCTTGTTTTCGGCCGCGCGTTTCTCCACTGCGGCCAGCGCCTTCTTGAAGGTCATCTGCTGATTGAGCCAGTTATCATATGCCGTCTGCGCTTCCACCACGACCTGGCTCCGCATGGCGTGATGGCCGACACCGCAAAGCTCGAAACACAGGATGTCGAAGGTGCCCGTTCGTGTGGGCGTGAACCAGAAGTACGTCACCGCACCCGGCACCATATCCATCTTGGCCCGGAACTGGGGCACATAGAAATCGTGGAGGACATCGAGCGAGCGCAGCAGAACCTTGATCGGCTTGTTGAGCGGGAGATGCAGGTTATCACCGTCCACCAAGACGTCGTCCTGCCCGTTCGGATCCTTGGGATCGATCCCGAACGGGTTGTCGGCGTTCACGAGGCGAACGTTTGTCGTCCCGAGCTTCCCGTCCTTGCCGGGCTTGCGGAAGCTCCAGCTCCATTGCTTGGCCATGACCTCGATCTCGGTCGCTTCGGCCGGGACGGTCACGAACTGGTTCCAGACGAACAGGCCCGGAATCAGCATTCCGGCGACGCCGACCGTCGTTACAATGGTGAGCCACCATTCGAGATTCTTGTTCTCCGGCCGGTATTCGGACCGCACTCCCGCCCTGTGCTTGTACCGCAGCGCGCAGTACGCCATGAACAGGATAACGGCTATGAAGACCGTGCCGGTGATCCAGAACGTGAGGACGATGGTGTCGTCGATATAACCCCAATTCGAAGCGATCGGGGTCCACCACCAAGGACTCAGCAAGTGGAACAATACTGTACCGACTGCGACGAGTACCAAGCCGACTACAATCATTCTCGATTAACCCCAAGATCAGAAGCCTTATTTTTTTTTAGCTTAGAGTAACTCTACCACTGGGTCCAGACTATAATCGGCAGGCCTCAAAGCCATGATTCCCGCGGCCGAACGCGGTTTCCGGGGACCTTCACCGTCCCGCCTGACGAGACACGCCGGGCATCTCACGCTGCAGTGGGCCGCCAGCGGAACCACACCCACCGCGCGCGGCTTTCGTCGCGCCAGAAAGATGCAGCAACGCGATGGCGAAGGCGGTGCCGTCACGGTGTTTGCCCCGTCGCGGAGACAGATTTCCGGTTCCGGAACCGTTCGATGCAAGGAAGGCCCGATCGCGTGGCCGGTTGCATAACGACAAGGGCAGTCCCTTCCAGCTTCGTCATCGACCCACGCGTGGCGTCGGACCACCACAAGGCACGCGGATGCAACGTAGGCCCATTCCTCATGCGTAGCCGTCCGAAACGGGAAGAGGAATCTCTTAACCAAAACTTCGGCGTGAGGCATCGGCGTCACGGCCATCTGGCGCGCCCGGCCACGGCGGATGGTGCTGTATTGGCGAAGCAGATCGCACCAAGAACTTGCGAGGGACTTAAGAGAATGTAAACGAATTTTACCGATAATCCCTTAAAGTTAATCATTGAATCAATACGTTATCCCGTGCGCCCGCCAATGGTCGGGGGCATCATAGTGATGGCAACCGAGGGATGGGCGCGCACGCGCCTCCCGCGACTGGAGGTCTGATCATGAAGGTCATCGCGGTAACGTCGCAGAAGGGCGGGACGGGAAAGACGACCCTGTCCGGCCATCTTGCGGTGCAGGCCGAACGTGCCGGGCTTGGTCCCGTCGCGCTGGTCGATACCGATCCCCAGGGCAGCCTGACCCTGTGGTGGAACGCGCGCCAGGCCGAGACGCCCGCCTTCGTGCAAACGTCCATCGCCGGCCTCGGCACCGACCTCGACCGCCTGCGCGCCGCAGGCATCAAGCTTGTCTTCATCGATACGCCGCCCGCGATCACCTGGGCCATTATCGAAGTGATCAAGGTCGCGGACATGGTCATCATTCCGGTGCGCCCCTCGCCGCACGATCTGGCGGCGAGCGGAACCACCGTGGACATGGTGGACAACCTCGGCAAACCGATGGTGTTCGTCGTGAACGGTGCCAGCCCGCGTGCCCGCATCACCGGGGAAGCGGCAGTAGCGTTGAGCCAGCATGGCACCGTCGCGCCCGTCACCGTGCATCACCGCACCGAGTTCGCCGCGAGCATGATCGACGGCCGTACTGTCATGGAACTGCCCCGTAGCAGCCGCTCCGCGGGAGAGGTCGAGGCGTTGTGGGACTATATTGCCCGCCGGCTCGAGCGCATGGCCCCGCAGGAGGCGCAGAACACGCAGAATTCCGAGCAGACCGACGGCCAGTTGGATCTCATAACGGGAGCCGCAGAATGACCGCCAGCGATTCCAACGCGCGCGCGCCAGCCAAGCTGACGTCCTCGTTGCTTGCCCGCAAGGGCACCGCCGCTCCGGCCGCCCTCAGTTCCGTCGCGCTTGCGCTGCGGCAGATCGACGGCGAACCGCGTGCGGCGAAGAGCGCGAGCCCGGCCTACGGCACACGTGAGGGTGGTTGTGCCGGCAAGGCGCCGCCCAGAATGACGTTCCGCCTCGACGAGGGGCGCCATCTTCGCCTCCGGCTCGCGGCGGCGCATCTGCAGCGCAGCCGCCAGGACGTTCTGACCGAGGCGTTGGACCGTTTTCTCGATCAGATCAGCCCGGAAATCCTGTCCAACAATTGCGTTTGCCTCACTTCCCGCGCCCGGGGCCGCGGGGACGTCAATTCCTGAGAAGGAGACTTTCGATGCTTGCGATCCGGACGTCCGAACAGTTGCTGCCCGCCGGAGAGGAAACGACCGCCAAACCGGACGCGTCCACCGTCACCCTTCTGCCGCCGGCCGCGCTTACTGCGAGCATGGTCCGGCGAGGACGCGATCCGTGGTGGGGCGAGGATAAGAATTCGACGCTGCAGCCCGGTTACGACGACGCCGCCGCGCGCCTGGCGCGGACGCGGGCGATCTTCGAGCGCAAGGACGGGGCGCCGGATGAGGACGTCCTCGATCTCGGCATGTCCGCGATCGTGACGGCCGAAGCCGATTCGGACGACGCGGGTGCGCCTCCCGAACCCTATGTGCGAACCGAACGGCGTTCCTCGACCATCATGCGCGATGTCGCGATTTTCCTGACAGTGCTGATGACGAGCTGCGTCGTAACGCTCTATGTGTCATTGCGCCTCGATTGAACGCAGGATTTGCGGCGCCTGGCCCTGTTTCCCTGATTCGGCTGGTGCGCCGTCCTCTCCTTGGTTCTCCTGGTGGATTTCCCCGCCGTAACCTGTGGCGGATTCCGACGACCGGCACGCAACATCATCGCAATCGTTCCGTATTTCCAGGTTTCAAGAGGCGGCAACATGAATGGCTTGAAGTGTTACCTGACCCGCGAACAGGTGAAGCAGCTGATCCAGTCGGAGATCGAGAAGAAGCTGGATCCCAGCCAGCTCCTCGGCGACTTCACCGTCGATGTCGCGCTATGTGACGATGGGCGGGTGGAAATTACCTACTGGAAACGGGACACGGAAGATTACGAAGCGACGCACAACGGCGTGGAGGGCATGTCCTCGGTGTCGAATGACGTACCCGATTCCCCAGGCAACCATCTCGCTCGTCTGGCCGCCAACTGATATTCGAGCCCGACCCGGCATCCTCACAGGCATTCCTCGCCACCCGACCCGGTCGCTCCCATAGGCCGGAAAGTAACGGGCAATCGCATTACTATCGAAGGCCCCGCTCCGGCGGGGCATTTTTCTTAAACCGATGGCCATTCCAGGGCGATTCAGGCAAAATGAACCAAACTCCACCGGTGCAGCGAACGGGAATGCAACGCCGTGGAATACCTTGGTCTTACAGGACTCTGGCGACAATTCGAGGATTTTGCGCTCTCGGACCCGACGAGCTTGGCCTTCACGCTCCTCGTCGTTGCCGCTGTCACCATCTTCGTAGTTTACCATCTTCTGAAAAAGTGAAATGAGCGGCCACGGGCCGGCCGCTGACGTCCCCGCATTAGGGGCGTTGCGCCTCGTCTCCCGCCCCTTCGCTGGCGAGGCCGAGCGCCCGCCACCGCAACATTCCCCCCGCCAGGTTCCCGACCTTCTTGTATCCCGCCTTCCCGAGCAGAACCGTTGCCTGGGCCGACCGCCCCCCGGCGCGGCACACCGTCACGATGGGCTTTTCCTTCACCAGTTCGCCGATACGTGCCGCAAGTTGTGCGAGAGGGATCAGGCGCGCCCCCGGGACACGGCCCAGGGGCCCGTTGAATTCGGTTTCCTCCCGCACATCCAGAATCTGAACGTCGCGCAGGTGTTCCTCTACCCAATGGGGGTCGATTTCCCAAATCCCTGCGAAGGTGAAATGCAGCGGCGCCCAATCGGGTGCATCCGGCTGACCGGCGAGGGAGTCGGAGCGACCACACCTGAGGTTTGCCGGCACGGCGATGTCCATCTGCTTGGGATGCGGCAGGCCGAGATTGTTCATATACCCGCAGAAGTCGTCCTCGCTGAGGTCTCCGCCGAGACGGGGATTGAACCGACGCTCCTCCCCGACGCTGGTCGCGGTGAGCCCGCGGTAGTCGTGGGCGGGATAAAGCAGGCAGTGTTCCGGTAGGGAAAAAATCCGTTCATGGACGGAGCGATAGAGACGGCGCGCGTCACCCTGCTGGAAATCTGTGCGGCCGCACCCCCGGATGAGAAGACAGTCGCCGGTAAAGGCCATGCTCTCGTCGTCAAGGACGTAGGTAAGGCAGGAATTCGTATGGCCCGGTGTTTCGCGCACCGTTACGTAGCGTCGGCCAAAATGAACCTGGTCGCTGGCCGAAAGCATCCGGTCCGCACCTGCGGCCCCGGAAGCCGCACCGAGCATGATCTCGCTGCCGAAACACTGTTTCAGCATCCATGCCCCGGTGACATGATCGGCGTGAACGTGGGTCTCCAACGTCGCGATGAGTTTCAGGCCCATCTCCTGGATCAGCGCGGCATCGCGTCGAACCTGCTCGAACACCGTGTCGATCAGCACCGCCTCACCCGCTTCGCGGTCCGCGAGCAGGTAGGTGTAGGTCGATGACTGCGGGTCCAAAAGCTGCCGAAACAGGAACATGGGACTCCGTTGCCGTGGATTGCATCGACGATCGCATTGGAACTTTACTACGAATACTCTCTTCTCGAAAGAAGCGGGTCGCCAGCGGTGCCCCGCCCGCCGCAGGCGGCGTGATGGCCCACACCGGTCGGAGACACTCGGTTCGAGCCTCGGCTATCGCCGCACGAGCTTCGCCAGACACACCCTGCGCGAGGCGCCGAAAATCCTGGTCCAACGGAAAAAATTTCATGGCACGGCGCGCGAACGGGCTGTTCCGGCGCCGCGAACTGCTATGATAAAGAGTTTGCATGAGCAGGGTGGAACGACGTGGACGATGCACAGGCGCGACGGGCGCATCCGGCGGAAGAACCGGCACAGATATTCAAGGGTTTCGGCGCGATTACGCGCATATTGCGCATGTCGGCGTATTACCGTTGGCGACTGGGAATCGGCGTCCTAGCTACGGTGATCGCCGCCAACTTCCAACTCCTCATCCCGCGCTATCTCGGCGCCGCCGTCGATCATGCCCAATCGCTTCTGGCGGCAACCGGAGCGAACCCCGATGCGGCTCGCGACGCCCTCGGATGGGCGGCGCTGATGCTCCTTGGCGCCGGCATGCTCCGCGGCGTGTTCACCATGATCCACAACTACCAGGGCGAAGCCATCGGCCAGTCCATCGGCTACGAACTGCGGCTCGCGTATTTCGAGAAACTCCAGCGCATGAGCTTAGCCTACCACGACCGGGTCCATTCCGGCGACCTGATGACGCGCGGCATGCTCGATATCGAAGGCGTTCGCCGTTTTGTCGATGGCGCCATGCTCAGGACCATCGTGCTGGTGATCCTGCTCACCTACGGCGGGTACCGCATGATGTCGACCGACCTGGTCCTCGGCCTGCTGGCGCTCAGTTTCGTGCCGGTGGTGATGTGGCGGGGCTCGATGTCCAGTCTCCTGCTCCGGCGCACCTGGCGCGCGCTGCAGGAACGGATGTCGGTGCTGACCCGCATCATGGAAGAGAACCTTGGCGGCATCCGCGTGGTGCGGGCGTTCGCCGCTCGCGACCACGAACTGGGAAAGTTCGATGCCGCCTCCTCCGACGCTATCACCATGGCGATGCGGCGCGTCCAGATCCGCTACTCCAACGCCGCCGTGATGACCTTTTCCTATTACACCGCCATGGGGTTGGTGCTGTGGGCCGGTGGGCACAAGATCATCCAAGGGACCATCACCGTCGGCACACTCGCCGAGTTCCTGGTCTTCATGGCGATCCTGCAGCAGCCGGTGCGCCAGATCGGCATGATCGTAAACTCCACGGCACGGGCCTTCGTTTCGGGGGCGCGCGTGTTTGAGGTGCTCGACATGGAACCGGCGGTGCGTGACCGGCCGGGTGCCCGTCCCCTGAGACTGGCGGATGGCGTTCTGCGGTTCGAGCACGTGGATTTTGCCTACGGGGGAGATTCGGGTGACAGCCCCGTCCTTCACGACATTTCCTTCGAGGTCGGACCGGGGCGCGTTCTCGGCATCGTAGGGCCGCCCGGCAGCGGCAAATCGACGATCGCCCATCTCATCCCGCGCTTTTACGATCCCACTGGCGGCCGCATCACCATCGACGGCCAGGATATTCGCGACGTCACGCTCGATTCCCTGCGCGAGGCGGTGGGCGTCGTGCACCAGGACACGTTCCTGTTTACCGCGTCGGTGGACAGCAATGTGGCCTATGGCGATCTCGACGCCGACCGGCTACGCATCGTCAACGCCACGGAATCGGCTCAACTGCACGATTACATCGCCGGCCTCCCGAGGGGGTACGAGACCCTGGTCGGCGAACGCGGCCTCACGCTTTCGGGCGGCCAACGGCAGCGCCTGTCGATCGCGCGCAGCGTTCTGCTGACCCCCGCGATCATCACGTTCGATGATTCCACCGCGTCGGTCGATGCGGTGACTGAGCAGCGAATCCGCACCGCCCTCAAGGACCTGACCCGGGACCGGGCGACCATCATCATTTCCCACCGTCTGAGTTCGCTTATGCATGCCGACGAGATCCTGTTCATCGAAAACGGCCGGATCATCGAGCGCGGCTTCCATGACGCCCTGCTCGCGCTGGGCGGGCGCTACAGGGAACGCTACGACCTGCAGATGGAATTCGGTGACGACCCGGGCCTTGGCGCATCTGCGGCCAGGCCGGCGGCCGGCTGACGAAGGGAGGGACCGTCATGGCGATCATGCCCCAGTCTCTCGCTACTCCGGTCGACCCGGGCCGCACCCAGACGCCCGGCGCCGCGGGCGCGCTCAGCGATGAAATGGATGAACGGATCTTCGGTGCCGCCTTCGACGGGAAGGTCATCCAGCGTTTCGCAAAATTCCTGTGGCCGCATCGGAGGCGGCTCCTGGTGGCGCTCGGCGGCGTCGTTGCCTTCACCGCCACCCAACTGTCGATCCCGCTGGTCATCCGTACCGCGATCGACCGTGCGCTGACGCCTCCCGGCGTCGACGGTGACCTCCTTGACCTTATTACGCTGGCCTTTCTCGGCGTCATCGCGGTCAACCTCGTTGCCACCTATGTTCAGGAAACCATCGTCGGAAAGACCGCGGAGCGGGTGTTGTTCGACCTCCGCCGTGCCATGTACGTGCATCTGCAGAACCTGTCCATGTCCTTCATGGACAAGACCGAAGTCGGACGTCTTATGGCACGGCTGCAGAGCGACGTCGGCGCGCTCCAGGAATTTCTTGATACCACCGTGACCACGATCGGCGACATCCTGCTGCTCTTCGGCATCGTCGCCGTTTTGCTCTCGCTCGACTGGAAGCTCGGCCTCCTCACCCTCTCGGTGGTGCTCGTGCTCCTGATCGTCCGCATGATCTGGCTGCCGATGGCGAAGAAGTCGTTCATGCATGCACGCCAGACCAGCTCCATCGTCAACGGCGCGCTGGCGGAAAACATCAATGGTGTTCGCACCGTGCAGGAGATGCTGCGCGAGCGCGCCAATTTCGAGCGCTTCGAAGTCAAGGCTCGGGATAACCTCCGGTCCCACCTGCGCGCGGCGAAGTTCTCCCAGGTGATGGTACCCATCGTCGATACGTTGACCGGCACCGCCATGGCGATCGTCGTGGTCGTCGGCGGCAATCGTGTGCTGGGCGGGTCCCTCGACCTTGGCGTCATGGTCGCCTTCGTGTTCTACGTGCAGCGCTTTTTCGATCCGATCCGCTCCCTCACCATCCAGTACAGCGTCATGCAACGGGCCATGGCCTCGGGCCAGCGTATTTTCGAGGTCATGGATGTTCCGGTGAATATCCGGGACAAGCCGGATGCGGTGACGCTCGACAGGATCGACGGGTCCATCGAATTCAACCACGTCACCTTCGGCTATCTGCCCGGCCAGCCGGTGCTGAACGACGTCACCTTCACGGTTGCGCCCGGCGAGACGGTGGCGCTGGTCGGCCCGACGGGATCCGGCAAGACCTCTATCACGGCGCTGATTCACCGCTTCTACGATGTCTGGGAGGGTACGGTCCGCGTCGGCGGGCACGATGTGCGTGACGTCACCCAGGATTCACTGGGCCATCAGGTGGGCATGGTGCTGCAGGAACCCTTCCTGTTCACCGGCACCATCTTCGACAACATCAGGTTCTGCACCTCGGGCGCCACGCGCGACGATGTCATCGCCGCCGCCCGGGCGGTGGGTGCCCACGACTTCATCGAACGCCTGCCGAAAGGCTACGACACCATGCTCGAGCAGCGCGGCGGCAACCTGTCGCTGGGTCAACGCCAGTTGGTGAGCTTCGCCCGCGCGATCGTCGCCGATACGCCCATCCTGCTGCTCGACGAGGCCACAGCCAGCATCGACAGCTACACCGAACGGCAGATACAGATCGCCCTCAAACGCCTGTTGGCGGGGCGGTCCGGGGTGGTGATCGCGCACCGGCTCGCGACCATCCGGGGTGCCGACCGCATCATCGTGCTGAACCGGGGGCGCATCGTCGAAACGGGTACGCATCGCGAGCTTCTGGAACGGCGCGGCCTCTACCATCGCCTCTATTCGATGAACTACGCTTCCTTCGACGATATTCCGGAAGCCCTCATTAAGGACGCCACGGAGTCCTCGTCGACCTGAAAGAGGCAACTCGTCACCCGCCGCCCTCGGCGTCGGACATGGCGAATTCCTTGAGCGTCATCTCCGACAGGCTGCTCTCCACCGCGCGATCCATGCGCTGCATGAGCGCGCCGACCGCGGCTGGCTGTCGCCGTTCGGCGGCCTGCGCTACCCGTTCCTTGGCGGCGTCGGCTTCACTGTCGTCGCCGGGGTTTCCCCCGAGCCCGCGCACGACCTGTCGTACGAGGCTGATCGACGTTTCCTCCGGTGGACGACCAGGCACGTACAGGTCGTTCAACTCGCCGGTGCGCTTGATCAGCCCGGCCTGCTCCAGGTGGTCCAGGACCTCACACAGCACGGGCATGGGAGTCCGTGTGTGACGACCGAGCGCATCGGCGGTCCAGCCGGGTCTTTCCCCGTAATAAGCGCGTACGATGTGCCAGATGGCGCCCAGGGCCGCCGATTCCTTACTGTGGATGCTGTAACTGCCCCCGCGCTTCAGGCCGATGTACTGCGGGTTCTGGACGTAAAATGAGAGGACGCTGCCGGTCAGCAGGATCAGCCACACGACGTAGAGCCAGATCATGAACAGGATCAGCGTGGCGAAGCCCGAATAGATCGCGGCGTAGCGCACCGAGGCGACGATGAAGGAGGCGAAACCCCATCCGATGATCGTCCACATCAGGCCGGCCGCGAGGCCGCCTATCAGCGCCGGAGCAAAGCGGACCCGGGTATTGGGGATGAACATGTAAAGGAACGTGAAGACGATGCTCACCAGGAACAGCGTCACGAAGCGCCCCGCGATCGAGATGACATGGCCCATCGGCCCCAGGGAAGCGATGTCCTCGACTATAGAGGATGCCAGCAGCGAGGAGAAAACGCCAATCGCGCCGATCACCGCAACCGGGCCCAGCACCACAAGCGCGAGGTAGTCCCGTACCTTCTGGGACAGGGGCCGCGCTCTCGGGACGTGCCAGATGTAATTGAAGGCGCGTTCCACCTTCTCGAGGAGCGCGACCACCGTATAGAACAGCAGCAGAAGGCCGAGAAACCCGAGGACGCCCACCTGGATATTATCGACGAATTCGATGATTCGTTCCGTGATCTCGGTCGCCTTGTCCCCCAGGGGCTCGAGCAGGCCAAGAAGCATCGGCTCCACCTGATTGTGAACGCCAAACCCCTTCAGAACGGAAAAGCTGATCGCGATCAGCGGCACCAGCGACAGGAGTGTCGTGTAGACCAGGCTCATGGCGCGGAGCGTCAGCTGCCCTTCGAGAATATCGCGCACCACGGCAACAAGGACCCTGAAAATGCCGAAGAGCGCGCCCTTCCAGCCCTCCGCCTCCTCCGGGTCCGGACGTTCAAGGACCGCTGCATGCAGCATCCTAATTCTTCGTCGTATGTGCGCGACGGATTTCTGCATCGTCATGCTCCCGTCAGAGGTCCGCACATTGTCACGGCAATGAGACGGAATCGCAAGCCGGTCTGATGTCATCTCCTGTCACAGATCTGGGCTATTTGATACCGGTGTACTGGAATAACCCGGACGGGAGTAATCGCATGAAGATCGCCGCGTTCAACGTCGAAAACCTGTTCGATCGCGCCCGCGCATTCAACGAGGGAAGCGCGATGGCGACCCAGGCGATTCTGGAGGCGACGAGCGAACTCAACGGCCTGTTTGAAAAACCGAATTATACGGTCGCCGACAAGAGTCGGATGGTTAAGCTTCTGAAAACGCTGGACCTGGGGAAGAGCGATACCGGCGACTTCGTCATCCTCCGGCGCATTCGCGGCAGAATCGTGCGGCGACCTCGGGACGGCTCGCCGATCGAAATCGTCGCCGCCGGGCGCGACGACTGGATCGGCTGGGTGGAGCTCCGCATGGCGCCGGTGAACGAAATCGCCATCCTGAATACCGGGCGCGTCATTCGCGATGTGGCGGCGGACATCCTGGCTGTGGTCGAGGCGGAAAACCGTGTCGCGCTGAAGCAGTTCTCCGACATCATCCTGAAGGAGGTCGAGGGCCAGCCCTACGACCAGGTCATGGTAATCGACGGAAACGACGACCGCGGCATCGACGTTGGCATCATGACGAGACCCGGATATCAGGTGGGGTTCATGCGCAGCCATATTCACGACCGGAAACCGGATGGAGCGCCGATCTTCAGCCGTGACTGTCCCGAATACGCCATCACCACCCCGACAGGCGAGCGAATCTGGGTGCTGCCCAACCACTTCAAGAGCAAGTTCGGCGGCGACATTCCGGGATCCCGGGCCAAACGCGAGGCGCAGGCACGCCGTGTCGCCGAGATCTACAATGCGCTTGTCGACCAGGGACACGACCGGGTCGTCGTGCTGGGCGACCTGAACGACACGCCCGACTCCCCGCCCCTGCAGCCTCTCCTGGCCGAGACCGACCTCATGGACGTAGCGGAGCACCCCGCCTTTACGCCCGGAGAGTTTGCCGGGAAGGGAACCTTCGGCCTTGGCAACGACAACCAGAAGATCGACTACCTGCTGCTGTCGCCCAGCCTGTTCGGACGCGTGACCTCGGCGGGCCTGTTTCGCATGGGCGCCTGGCCCGGCAAGCAGCCGGAGCGCTGGACCGTCTATCCCGAGCTGACGAGCGAGGTGCACGTGGCCAGCGACCACCATGTCATATGGGCGGTGATCGAGGACCCGTGAAGCCGAGAGGGCACCCTTTGGCGCGCCGAAGCGATTCGGTCTGCAAAACCTCCAAGGATTCGGGCTTAAGTCTTCTTTTTCTTCTTCTTTTTTTTCTTCTTCTGACACTTGGCCGCTTCCGTCACCTCGCTACACTTGCCGATGCCGCTGGTGTCGCCGAGCAGGGATTTCGTCAGTTCGATGGTCTTGGCCGGGGTCGCATAGGCCTTGGCGATCAGCGCGGCCACTTCCTCACCGGAAATGACGTCGAGCGGAAGCTTGAGCTTTGCCGCTTCGCCGGTGAAGGCCTTGTCCTTTCCCGTAGCGACGAAGGCCGCGCGCAGGGCCGCGACACGATCGGCCGGGACGGCCGGGGGGATCACGTAGGGACGCCCCATCTCCTGGCGGGAGAACAGGAGCTCGAAGACGCTTCGGGTGTCGGGATCCTTGACCATGTCGAGCAGCAGCGGCACGTCCGGGAGTACCGGGTCCTTCTTCAGCGCGAGCTGCACGATGATCTTGATCTTGCCCGCCTTCAGCCAGTCCGAATGGTTGCCGAGGATGGTCCCGACGGGCACGCCGCCGCGGCCGTGGACCTCGCCCCGCTCCATCGCCAGCATCATGTCGCCGCTGCCGGGATAGCCGGCGACGATGCGGAACTTGCCCCCCATCAGCTTGTTGATGATCTTCGGATAGACGACGCCGTCGGTATTGGCGCCCGCGGCGGCGACGAGCATTTCCGTCTTGAAGATGTCGTCCACCGATTTCACCGGCGCCGTGTGCCAGGCGACGATGATATTGGTGTCCTTGTTGAGGCTGCCGAGCCAGTTGAATTTCAGGGAATCGAACTGCGCCTTGGCGGCATCGCCGATCAGCGGGTCGAGGGGCAGCACCCGCGTCAGCGCACCGATCATGCTGCCGTCGCGGGGCGCTTTGTTGTAGAACATGTTCGCCGCGATCAGGCTGCCGGCGCCCGGCATGTTCTGGACGACAATCCCGGGCTTGCCGGGAACGTGCCGCCCCATGTGGCGGGCCAGCAAGCGGGCATAGACGTCGTTGCCGCCCCCGGCGGAGGCCCCCACCACCATCCGGATGGACTTGCCCTTGTAGAAATCCTCGAGCGCATCGGCACGCGCCGCGCCGGATATGGACCAGGCGAGGACAACGCCAAGTGTGTACGCGACCAATCGTGTGGTTTTGAACATGCCTACCCTCCCCCTGGCGGGACCTCGCGGCCCCTGGCCCTTGCCGCCTCTCGCGGGCGATACATCCGTCGTCGGGCGGGAATTATCGTGACCCCGCACGCGGGGCGATTGTGCGCTCTTGCGATCCGCCAGGCAATATCCCCGCGACTCCCCGGCGAAACCACCCGCCCCGATCCTGGTGCGCCGATGATCGAGCCACCCGGCTAGCCCCTGACGTATTTGCCGGTGAGCTGGGGCGAGACGCCCTTCTCGCCCCTTTTCTTGCGCTGATCGCGTGATTCATGCGCCCAGGTGCGTTTGAGATCGTCGCGGATGGAGAAGTGCAGGCGGCCCAGGCCGTCCACTTCCTGCTCGATGACGTCCCCGTCCATGAACGGATTGAGTCCACCATGGCTGGTACCGAGGGAGATAATATCCCCCGGGTCCAGGGTATGAGCCGCGCTGACCCAGGAAATGCAGCGCGGAATCCTGTGGGCCATGTCGCTGGTCGTGTAGTCCTGCATCAGCACGCCATTGTTCCACAGCCGGACGCGCAGGTCGTGGGGATCCTTGACCTCGTCGGCCGTCACGATGTAGGGACCGATCGGTGCGAAGGTATCGCGTGCCTTCATCTGGTAATAGGTATTGCGCTCGGGCGGCAGGCCGCGCGCGGAGCCGTCGACTAAATTGATGTAACCGAAGATGTATCCCATGGCGTCGGACTCACTGACCTGAGTCGCACGCTTTCCGATGACGAGGGCGAGTTCCGCCTCCCCCTCGAACACGGTGGCGGGAACGTCGGGCAGCACCATCTCGTCCTCCGGCCCGATGATGGCGTTCGGCGACTTGAGAAAGCTGTTGATGGCTGCTGGCTCGGTTCGGTCCTCCATGTAGTTGACTGCCATGCAGACGATGTTGAACGGCTTGGGCAGGGGCGGGCGAACCCGAACGCCGGCGACGGGCACGCCGGGGTGGCTCGCCACCGCCGTCTCGATCTTCGGCCGGTAGTCCGCAAAACGCTCGATGACGCCATTGATGAGGTCATGGGCGCCGATGTGTGGAACGTCCTGCACGACGTCCGAGATGTCGACGACATTCTCCCCCTTCAGCACGCCGAGCCTGAAATCATCAAAATACATGAGCTTCATACCGGTTTCCTCCGTTGTGTCCTTACTGTTTTCGTTTCCCGTCGACATGCCGACGGCCGTTACTGGGCGCCGGGCGGCCAGCAGCGGACGGTTCCCGCATCACGGGGCGGCGATCAGATCTCGACCCACGGCAGCAACACTTCGCCGAGCAAGGAGCGCGGCCAGTACACGTGCATGATCTGGACGTAGATACCGTAGATGAAGGCCGCGATCCCCGACGTTAGGAACAGGGACAGCAGCCACCCGCCGCCGTGGGTCTTGCAATAGAGAAAGACGAAGGCGATGAGCGCCAGCGGCAGACCGATGATGAAAATCGCCACCACGAGTCCGACGAGCCAGGCCCAGGTCTCGTAGGTGGCGAGCGAATTCAGTCTCGGGTCTTCCGCTTCGAAAGAGGGCGTCTCGTAGGTCGGCCGCGGCGTGTCCCTCTCCTCCTCCGCGGTCTTGCGCAGGTCGAGAACCAGTTGCAGGGCACCCAGCCCGATACCGAGGGTTCCCAGCACCAGGACGATGATGGAAGCGCGCAGCGGCCAGTCTGTCGCCATGAACAGGGCGCCACCGAACACGACGATAATGAACAGGGTGAAAAGATTCCGCCCCGAGACGAGCCTGGTCATGCCGCGACCCTCCGTTCCCGCCTGTCGCGCCAGACGGGGTAGGCGAAGGTGGCGAAGATCAGCACGCCGAGCACGATAACGCCCGGGTGGAGCAGCCAGCCCATGTCGTAGCGTGCGATGGAAAGCCACAGGTACAGTTCCATCTTCGGTCCGAGGATGACCCCGAGCACGAACGGCGCGCGGGGCCAGCCGTATTTCTTCATCACGAAGCCGAGGACCGAAAGGCCCAGGAGGGTGATGATATCCTCGATGGTGAAGTTGGCGGCATAGGCGCTGAGCATGGCGAGCGCTACGATAATGGGCACAAGGATGTGATAAGATAGCACGCAGATCTGCGCTGCCGGCTTGATGAAGGTCCAGCACAGTATCGACGCAAGGATCTGGGAAAAGACCAGCGCCCAGATGATGGCAAAGACGAGATCGAGCTGGGAATCGATGATGTCGGGCCCGGGCTTGAGGCCGACGGCGACGAACCCGATCAGCAGCAGTGCCGCAGAAGAGCCGCCAGGAATGCCGAAGAACAGCGTCGGGATAAGGTCGCCGCCTTCCTTCGCGTTGTTCGAGCTCTCGGGAGCGATGACCCCGCGCACGTCGCCGGTGCCGAAGGACTCCGGGTTCTTTTCGGTCTGGCGCGCATGCGCATAGGCGAACCAGTCAGCGACCGAGGAGCCGAGCCCGGGCAGGATGCCGACCCAGACCCCCACCAGCGAGCAACGGATCACCAGTTTCCAGTGAATGAACGTGTCCCGGATTCCCTGCCAGATGCCGGTATCGCCCAACGCCGTCACCTCCGCCACCTTGCCCCGGCGCGACGCCATGGCGATCAGCTCCGGAATGGCGAAAACGCTCAGCGATACCAGCACGATGCTGATCCCGTTCCAGAGGTATGGCTCGCCGATGTCGAAGCGGATGACGCCGGACTTCTCGTCCTGGCCGATGGTCGAAACCAGAACGCCGAGGATGCCCGCGAGCAGCCCCTTCACCGGCGCGCCGGCGCTCAGGATGCCGACCATGCTGATGCCCCAGATGGTGAACATGAACAGTTCCGGCGAACCGAAGCTTCGGATCAGCGGTTTCAGGATGGGGACCGACGCGAACAGGAAAAAGGCGCCGATGATGCCGCCCAGCATCGACGCCATGAAGGACGCGCTCAGCGCCCGCTTCGCTTCCCCGCGCCGCGCCATCGGATAGCCGTCGAGAATGGTCGCCTGCGAGCCCGACCCGCCCGGCACCGCCACAAGAACCGAGGTAAATGTATTTCCCGTATTGCCCACCGATGCGACGCCGATGAGGAACGCGATCGCGTTGATCGGCGCCATCAGCATGGCGAACGGCAGCAGCACGGCGAGCTGCGCCGGGCCGCCGACGCCGGGAAGCGCGCCGCCCCAAAGACCAAGTGCAACGCCAAGAACGAGGAAACCCATCGGCGTCGGTTGCAGCAGCGCCGTCAGGCCCTGAAGGGAAGCCTCAAGCATGAGAAAAACCTATCTGCGCTTGTCGCGCTGTTATTTGCGGCCCCAAAGCGGCGGCGGGGAAAGAATCGACGCCGCCACCCCTCGACCCCCGTCGACGACGCGAGGGCTTCGACCTGATCCCGACACATTGGCCTCCTGGTGTCTCTCGCCCGCAGGCTGCGTGACAGCGGCCCCCCACGCATTCTCGCAATTTTTACTTCATTTTCGAAACCTGCGGCAGTCCGTATTTTGCCCGGAGCTTCCGGACGAGGTCATGGACATCGGCGGGAATGTTGAGCGATCCCTCGATGCACTCGAACGTTTCCTCACCGCTGATGGTGACGAATCCGCCGCCGAGCGTATCGTTCGCCGTCTTCCGGAACTCGGGATCCTTCCCCGTCTGTACGAATGATACGCGGAGAATCCTGAGAATATCCGCGGGAGTCTTGGGTGGCGTCGCGAAATACTTGTCGACGGCATTGCCGCCGCCCCAGGTGCGGTAGGCCTTCCACATCGTTCCCGTCGGCTTCTTGTTGCCGAGAACCTGTTCGTAGGTCGGCACGTCCGGGTAATCGGGACGCGCGACTTCCGCGGCAAGGGGAACCGCGGCGCCGCCCTTAAGGAACCTTGCGATGATGTCGTCGGTGCCCGACCCGAACATGTCGATCTCGCCCCGCTCGAAGGCGAGGTAGATCTGGTTGGAGCTCGGATAACCAAGCACGAACTTGATGTTCCACCCCAAGGCTTCCGCGCCGAATAGCGTCATGGCGTCCTGCGCGCGATCGGTGCTGACGGATCCGATGGTGACCGGGGGCTTGCTGCGGTCGTTCAGCCGGTCCATGGCCGCCTTGCGGATCAGCAGGATGCTGGGCCCGCGATCGATGGAACCGACAATGCCCCACTGAAGCGGATTGTACTTCACGCTCTTGGAACCGCGGCGCAGCGGCCCGAGCGAGCCCGCGTCGGCATAGACGTTGACCGTCAGGCCGTCAGGCCTGGTGGTGTTATGCATCTCGTTGGCCGCCGTGACCTGGACGCCCTTGTTGCGCACAAGGACCCGCGGCTTGCCCGGAATTAAGGTTGCCCCAGAAACGGGCGACCAGCCGCGCCGTCGTATCGGTACCGCCCCCCGGCTTGGAACCGATGATCATGGTCAGGACCTTGCCCTTGTAATAATCCTGGTCGGCGGCAAGGACGGGGTTGGTCGCCGCGGCCAGGAACCCGGCAACAAGCGAAATCCCCACAAGACGCGATACCTTCACCCCAAGCCAAAAGCCGGGGGGATGAGACCTCGAACGTTTCAATGGTGCCTCCTGTCTGCCCGTGCGTTTTCGGGACACTGCCGCTCACAACGAATACGCGCCCGGTGCGGGCAAACGACGGCACTTCCCGACCTGCTCCGCTTGCCACTTCCATTTCACGGAAAGAAGTCGGCGCGGTTTGATTTTTCGTGTTCGGCTTTGGGTCGAGCGTAAGCCTACGTGGCGGCCCGTGACAAGACGGCAAACCGCTTTGACCCGTCGACAAGACGACTTTCAATACGGGTTGATTCACAAAACCGCCGGCGTGGACACACAGAATTTCCACCGGCGAAGGGATGAGCCGTGTTTGGAGGTGATTACTCAGGGGGAGAACATGATAGATGAGCCTGCCGGGCCTGCCGGCACCTGGCGCAATCGCAACCGCACGATCAAAGAGCGAGTATCCGTAGCCGACTTAACCCTCAACCGGGGATGCAACAATCGGGGCCGCCCCATGTAACTCTAGCCTTCGGGTTATGCCAAGGAGCGAAGCGTACTGCCACGGTTTCTGCGGCACTGCGGAATCCAGTACGCGCGGCAACTCGGCACGGAAAGATCACAACCGCGCCGGCGAGGGCAAGGTACGCTTTACACAAGGCGGGCTTGTCCTGATCGGGCTTGTCTTGCCGCATCGAAATGACTGCAGGGAGTCTCCGATGCTCCAGACGCTCCACTCCCGCATCGACAGTGCGTTGCTCTCGCCGCTCGCCCGCAAGGTACGCGGCGGCAACCTCACCTATCTCTCCCCCGCCAAGCTGCGCTCCCTCGAGGCGGTTCTTCGGCGCGTGCGGCGCAACGGCGCCGACGGCGATTACCTTGAATTCGGCGTCGCGCTCGGCGGATCGGCAATCATGATAGCTTCCGGTTGTCCGGCCGGACGGGTGTTTCATGGCTACGACGTCTTTGCCATGATTCCGCCGCCCGGCCCGGAAGACGACGCGCGCTCCCATCAACGCTACGAAGAGATATCGTCCGGCCGGTCCCGCGGCCTCGGCAACGAGCGCTACTACGGTTATCTCGACAACCTCTATGAGCGCGTGTGCGGATCCTTCGCCGCGTTCGGGCTGCCGGTGGATGGCGCCCGTGTCTGCCTTCACAAGGGGCTTTTCGAGGACACACTCGACCCTTCGGACAATCGTCCCGTGGCGTTCGCGCACATCGACTGCGACTGGTACGAGCCGGTACGCTATTGCCTCGATGCGCTGCGCGATCGGCTTGTCCCGGGCGCGAGCATCGTGCTCGACGACTACAGCGACTACGGCGGCTGCCGGAAGGCGGTCGATTCCTTCGTCGCCGAAACCGATATCTTCCGCGTGCGCAAACTGAGCCCGCACGCCGTGCTGGAGCGCGTCTAGGCCCGCTATCTGTCGGGCAGATCCTGTGCCTGCACTCGCACGGAAAGAAGTGTCAGTCGCTCTCGGCCGCGGGGCCGTTCAGCTCACCCGGATAGTTGTAGTGTAGCGTCTTGCTCGTCGAGCGGGTCTGCGGGCCAATACCGACGCGGCGCTTCGAGCCGTCGTTGGCCGACGCCACAACCTGAAGCAAATGCAACTCCTCGTCGCCGACCTGGTTGAAGCTGTAGCGCGCGTAGCGTGGTACCATGATTCCTTCACCCGGGCCGAAGGCGCCAATCAGGTCACCGTCGACATTGCGCCATTCCACCTTGCCCTTAAGCACGAACCAGAAGCCGTCGGCATCCGGATGGCAATGGACGTTGGTGTCACCGCCCGATGGGAGGACCTGCACCGTGCCGCGCACGAGGCTGCCCTTGCACAGGCGCACATGGGCACGCCGGCCTTCGGGAATGTCGTCAGGACGCTTGAACGCGAACGGCGTGAACATTTTCTCCTTCTCCCGAAAGAAGGCTTCCTTTTTGGCCGCGCCGCGAAGCTGCTCGTGGGAAATATTGAACGTCTCCTGGTCCGTCAGTTCGGACGGAACGTCTCCGGTCTCGATCTCTGTTGCCATGTCGGCCTCCTCCGTCGGCAGGAACCTGTTGTCCGAGTTTCGGGCGGGGGCCTGCCTTCCCTCGCAAGGCATTATCACGTTACCGCTCTTCCGGTCACAAATAGTGCCGCGCCGTTTGCCCCGAACTCGACTGATAGAGAGTCTGCGCCGTACGGCAGCTCCTGGACGCCCTGCTTTATTGATTTATTGCAGAAAGAATTGCATCGCTTTCCAAGGGCGTCAACGGTGTTACTTCCCGGGATTCGGCCGACTACCCTGGGGCGGGGAACAAGCCACCGGCAATGAAGCAGAAACAGAGAGCACGGTGCTGTCGCCGGTCTCAGATGTGTCGGGAAGCACCCTCGTGGCTCCCAGGCACATATCCTCAGCATTGCCCAAACCAAAACCGCCGCCGCCTGTTCAGGAGACAGCAGCAGGGTCTTGATGGTTGCGGGGCAGGATTTGAACCGTTCGGGCGTTTCGCGCCCTCACGTTTCAGGTCCCACCTGCAGGTCGCCAGTGCATGTCTGTGACCTGAAACCACAAAGCCCCGGTCGCCAAGTCAACGACTCATAGACACGCCGTCGGCGAACATTCATTCCGGATGAAATGCTCTCGGCGCGTACAGATTTTGGTTTATGAAGTTAACTTCGAATGTAACGCGTGAAACCTTCGACATATCAACCGCCTCTTGCAGTTCAAACTGCATCCACGATTGGCCCCGACGCAGGAATCGGACTTTTCTCATAGAGAGCAGTCCTTCAGGTCGTACGACAATCACCTTCGCCCAGAGCTGTCCAAATCGCTGGGGTGAGTTAATCACTTCTATCGTGGGGGTCACAGAGACTTCCTCAGTCCCATGATCAAAGCGCATTTCATCGAAATCCAATGTTACTCTCGTTTGGGCATCCTGCACCGCCTGCGACATGGTCGCCCACCTTCCAACCACGTCCTTACCGAACTTGTATTGCAGGAGCGATACCAACAAAAGCGTTAGACGTTCGAACAGAACTTGCACATCTTCCGTTTGTGGGCCATGTGGTGGATAAAATGTCTCCCCAATCTTCGCGTGAAACAGCGGATTACGACCGTATCGGTATATCTCCTCCAATGTATCCTTAATATTTAGACTGGAGGGTACGGCTTGCGCTAATTGGCCTCCGACCACACGCGTTAGCCAATCCAGTTCCAATTCTCCTGGGCGCTTCGGAGCTACTTCGCTAACGAGGCACTCAAGTGCCAAGTACGCGTTCCGATAGGCATCAAACAGCCCTCGCGCACATTGCGACATTCGATAGAACCGCAGAGAATTGTGCGGCGCTAAGGTTTGTTGCAATTTCACTAGCCTTGGCCCACCTTCTGATTCTTGCGCGTTTATCGACCACTTACTCGTGAAGGTGATAACACAGGTCAGATCATACTGCTTGCCAAGCTGCGACCAGAACACGTACTGCCAATCACCCAATTCTGTCGATAACGCTGCGCATCTCTTGGCGGCCAGAAGATCAAGTGATTCCTGTATCACACGCCATGCGACTGATTTGACATCTCCCACGCTGTGAGAATTCAGCAGATTGACGGAAATGTTGGCTGCTCCCTCGCGAATGATGACCCGGCCCTCGGGATGATCAACGGCTATTGAACGCGGCGCCGGCTCACTCAAGAGAAACGCGGCTCCGGCTGGACTAGAAAATTCTGGAAGTTGACTCATTTTCTTGCTCTGCCTATGGCAAATTGCAGTGATCTGTATCGATGCAGAAACCCTCTACGGCGCCAATGTGAGCCATGACCCTCCGACGAAACGTAGTTCGTGCCAAGCGTACTACCGCCACTCATCCATCGAGCGGCCATTTCCTTGCACAAAATTTTCGGAAATAGTATCGGTATGAAAAATTCAAGGGCTTAACAAAATGTATCTAAGCCCTTGGTTTGTTTGGTTGCGGGGGTCCACAACCACCGGGAATTGACCATCATTGTTTTTATGCAACGCGACCAATCGGCCGCGATCAGGTCGACGCCGCGAGCTTCGCCGAAGCTTCGAAGGTACCGGCGTCGAAAGCCGGCATGCTCTGGATTCGTCCCAGCCCGCGGCTGGCGTACCAGACCGAAAAGGCCATCATCGCCTCCGGATTCGGAGCGTCGACGACATCGACGAAATCATAGTGGCCTTGTGTATAGTGAACCGACTCCAGCTTAAGTCCCAGCTTGTCGAGCTTCGCGCGCGCCTCGGCGAAGCGCTCCGAATGCTTGCCTGCCCACTCCGGGCTGAGCGTGCCTAGAAGTACGTATTTCATGATTGCCTCCACGTCATCATGAGAGACTCCGACGAAGGTCCGCTCATTCTATCCCCTCGGAACCAGGGCGTATATGCTCGAGTGACATCAGCACTGAGCCTGGAGCCAAGCGATGATCTGTGGCCTGAGTTGTGCAGGGGCTGACCGCCCGACCACGACGGCAAGGTGAGGCAGCCCTACGCCGCGCCCTCCGGAATCCTAGCCTTGTGCGAGTAAGGATTGCCTCTCAGCTCACGAGCTCAGGCTCACAAGAAAGAATGGCCGTACAAGCCGTTAAGCTGGTGCGGCGTTGGTCAGATTTGGATTTCGATCGAGTTATAAAAAAGTGAATGCGGGAGCAGGATTTGAACCGTTCGGGCGCTTCGCGCCCTCACCCTTCAGGTTCCACCTTCCGGCCGCAAACCAATGTCCGTGCCCTAAAACCACTAAAGCCCCTTGGGACGAACCCAAGGGGCTTTAGTGGTTGCGGGGGCCCGCACCCACCTTTACCGAACTCAAATTAGGTGGCCGGCCAGCCAAAATCAGGCGAATTAGGCCCAAGGTCTTAACTGAGGACCAAGTTCTAAAGCGCCCATCGATGGAGCAAAGTATACTCGACCTGACGCGCGACGTATGAGTATGAGAAAGTGAAGCCAATGAAACCCCGCTGATCGTCGCCAGCGGGGTTCAGGTCCCACGCAACAATCATCCGAGCCGGACCTGCAGAAAATGCGTGGCATCATCATCTTTGAGCAGTAGGCGCAACGGTCGCTCCGTGAGGACGACACCGTCGACGGCCGCAAAGGCAATGCCTCGTTCAACGCCATCAGGATTTTCAACCCGGATCTCGTATAGCGCTGAACCGTGTCGAAGCCATATCTCGAAGTCGGCCCACGCCGTGGGGATACACGGATTGAGATGCAATATCTCGCCTTGCACACGCAGCCCGAGAATACTCTCTATTCCAGCGCGTTGCATCCAGCCGGCCGCGCCTGTGTACCAAGTCCAGCCGCCGCGCCCGACATGGGGTGGACTGGCGTAGATGTCGGCGGCAACGACATAAGGCTCTACCTTGTATTTGTGAACGTCCGCCCGGGTACGGGTGTGGTTAATGGGGTTAAGAAGCGAAAACAGCGCGGCGGCCTTCTCGCCCTCACCGAGCGCCGCGAGCGCCATTACCGACCACAAAGCGGCATGGGTGTATTGACCACCATTCTCACGGATTCCGGGCGGATATCCTTTGATGTAACCGGGATCAAGCGGTGTTTTGTCAAACGGTGGTGCAAACAGCAGCGCCACCCCGTCTTCTGGGCGTATTAGCTCTCGATGGACTGCCGCCATGGCTCGCGCAGCACGTGCGGGGGCCGCTGCGCCTGAGATCACCGCCCAAGACTGCGCAATCGAGTCTATTCGGCATTCCTCGCTCGTCGCCGAACCAAGAGGAGTACCGTCGTCGAACCAACCACGCCGGTACCAGCCGCCGTCCCACGCCTCGCGCTCACCTGATGCCTGCAGCGCGTTGGCGTGCCTGCGCCAAGACGTAGCGCGGGCTGGCTCACCGCGTGCATCGGCGAGGGAAGCAAAGGCAGTGAGCGTTGCATGTAGCAGCCAACCGAGCCAGACGCTTTCGCCCTGCCCTCTCTCCCCGACACGGTTCATGCCGTCGTTCCAGTCGCCAGTCCCTATTAACGGCAGCCCATGGCCGCCAACCGAGAGGCTTTGATCGAGGGCACGGGCGCAGTGCTCAAACAATGTGGCAGTTTCATCTGAGACCGTGGGCTGAAAGAATCTCTCGGCCTCGCCCGCCCTGAGGATCTGGCCTTCCAGGAAGGGGACCACCTCATCGAGAGCGGCGGTATCTCCAGTAGCGCTGACATAATGGCTCACAGCGTAAGCAAGCCAAACACGGTCGTCGGAAATCCTGGTTCGCACACCTTGACCGGAATTCGGTAGCCACCAATGCTGGACGTCGCCCTCAACGAACTGCCGCTTCGCTGCCCTCAGCAAATGTTCACGCGTCATCGCTGGACGCACGTTTGCGAGCGCCATTCCATCCTGAAGCTGATCGCGGAAACCGTAGGCGCCGCTCGCTTGATACAACGCCGAACGGGCCCAGATCCGGCACGCGATTGTCTGGTAGAGCAGCCAGCCATTCAGAAGGATATCCATCGAACGGTCCGGCGTTTTCACTTGGACGGTACCGAGAACATCCCTCCAATACTTGTCGATCGAGGATCGTATGACTTCGAGATCGGCTGCGCGATAGTGCACGATCAAGTCTCGCGCAGCTTCCGCGCTTGCGTCTTCGCCGAGGAAGAAGACGAGTTCTACGGTACCTGCCGCGGGCAATATGATCGTAGTCCGCAGCGCGCTGCAGGGATCGAGACCAGCTCCGACGTTATTTGAGAGCGGCGCGTTGTCGTTGAGTCCTGCCGGACTCACGAGCGTTCCGTTGCGACCGATGAACTCCCGGCGGTCGCCCGTCCAGTCCGTCTGTTGTCCATTAAAATCGGCGAAGGCCACACGGGACCCAAAGGCGGAGTTCCATGGATTACGGGCAAACATGGCGCCGGTGACAGGATCGATCTCCGTCATTATGTACGGAACTGAAGCTGTCCGCGATGGCCCGAGAACCCACTCGACATACGCAGTGACCGAGAGATGCCGTGTGCGGTTGGAAGTATTGCGAATTTTGAGACAGGAGATCTTGATCGGGTCATCAATTGGCACGTATTGAAGGAGATCGGTCGCAATTCCATGCGCTGCATACTCGAACCGACTATATCCCGGGCCATGGTGGGCGATATACGTCGACGTCTCATCACGGATTGGCAGCGCCGTCGGGCTCCACAGGTCGCCCGTGTCTTCGTCGCGTAGATAAAATGCCTCGCCAGAGCGATCGGAGACTGGGTCGTTTGACCAGGGAGTGAGTTGGTTGTCGCGGCTATTGATAGCCCAGCTGAAGCCACCACCCTCAGTCGCGACCTGAAACCCAAACGCGGAGTTGGCTACGACATTTATCCAGGGGGTAGGCGTCGACTGGCCGGGGCCGAGAGCGACCACATACTCCCGGCCATTCTCGGCGAAGCCGCCAAGCCCGTTGAAGAGCTCAAGGTCCGGTAAAGGTTGCGCAACCTGCAATTTCGGACCGGCGAGTGCGCGCTTCACGTTCGACCGAACATACTCCCTCGTCTCTGGCACTCTGTCGAGCTGATCGGAGAGTCGTCCGCGCTGGCCAACAAGTACGACACGCGCCACCGACGCGAGAAGGGCACAAGTCTCCGACGAAATCAGATCGGCCCGGAGTATGAAGATCCGACCTTGCGGTCCCTTCACTCCGACTTGTCGTCGCGACTGGCTCGCCCGGACCAGCGTATCGAGCCCGTTCTGAAGATCTTGGACATAGGAGGATGCACGTTCGTTAATGATTACGAGATCGACTGCGAGCTGCTTAATCCGCCAATATTCGTGAGCCTGCAGCAGCTGGTGCGCGATGTCTAAGTTCTCGGAATCGGCTATACGTAGAAGAACGATCGGCAGATCTCCGGAAATACCTTCCTTCCAAAGTCCCGACTGACCATCGCCGCCCTGCCGGATCGCATCTGAAGACGGTCGCAACGTCGAAGCCGTATAGAGTAGATGTCCCGCAAGACGCTGGAAAACGCTCGCTTCACCCGTACTAATGCCAAGGTGATGGAGCTGCACTTGCGCCTGGGTCCAAGCCAGGGTGGCTGCTCGCTCAAATGCGGCGATATCCCGATGCTTGTCAATGAGGTTGAGTATCGACTCTCGAGATGAAGCAACCAATGTCCAGAAAGCGATTCGCACGGATGCGCCGGGTGCAATTCGAACGCGGTGACGCAAGGCGAAAATTGGGTCGAGTACCGTACCGAATGTGTTCGAGAGCGATCGGCCGTCAAAAACCGCGATCGGCGCATGGACGCTGCAGCCACGGCCCAGAAAACGAGCCCTGTCGGTCTCAATCTCCGGGATACCCACCGGCTGACCATCGACGACAGCGAGGTGCGCGGCCCAGATCTCGGGCTCATCCGGCGCTCGCTGTCGACGCGTCGCTAGGATGGCGCCGTCGGCGGCGAGATACTCAGTCTCGACGAACAACTTTGAGAAAGCAGGGTGGGCGAGATCGGCGGCTTGGGGCACCAGCGCGAGTTCGGCATAGGAGGTGACGTCGATCTCCCGAACGCTATTGCCAGAATTCATGATCGAAATACGACGGACCTCTCCATCGTCTTCCGCCGAGACAAGCACCTCCAAAGTTGTTTTCAGCGTACCGTCGCGCCGCGCGAACTCGGCACGGCCTTCATCGAACACGACGGCATACTCGTCGGGCTCAGAGCCGCTCGGCTGAAGGCCCGCCGACCAAACGTCGCCGCTGCTAACGTCTCTAAGGAAAACGTAAGATCCCCAGTCATCGCACGTGGAATCCTCACGCCACCTAGTCACAGATAGATCCTGCCAGCGGCTATAGCCCGAGCCGGCGGCAGTAAGCATTACGGCATAGCGACCGTTCGAAAGTAGGTGTGTGGCCGGCGTTGCACCCTGCCCGGTGACGTACCGACGCCCGCTCGATGGGCTGACCTCGCGGATCTTCGCAGCAGACTTTGCCTCAACAGCCCAGGGGTGGACCACGGCCACGTCACGTGGTGTGGCTTCCTGCAGAAGCAACTCCGTTGCCTGAACAATGGGTTCGTCGTGGAACCGCGACCGCATCGCGCCATCTAACAACGCATCCGCGATGGCGACAATTGTCATGCCCTGATGATGCGCCATGAAGGCTCTTACGATAGCGGGACTCTTGCCCTCGATTACGCGAATCGGTGTGTAATCCAAGGCTTCGTAGAAGCCATAGCGGCCGCGCGCCCCAGCATCGGCAAGGCGGTGAAAATTGTCGGCTGCAGCTTGGGGATCTACCATCGTCGCAAGCGCAGTCGCGTAGGGAGCCACGACGGCGTTTTCCCCGAGACCACGCTTCAACCCGAGGTCGGGAATCCCAAAGTTCGAGTATTGGTATGTGAATTCCAAGTCGCGCGCGTTGTAAGCAGATTCAGATACTCCCCAAGGGAGGCCAAGTGTGACTCCATAATCGATCTGGCGGCGTACAATCAAACAGTTCGTTCGCTCGATCAGACTGCCCGCCGGGGCCCGCATAACGAGCGATGGCATCAAATACTCGAACATCGATCCAGACCAGGAGATCAACGCGGCGCCGTGGGCAACCGCCGTCACGGCCCGTCCGAGGTGGAACCAGTGGCGAACTGGGAGGTCCCCCTTGGCAATCGCTATGAAGCTCGCAAGCCGCGCCTCGGACGCGAGAAGATCGTAGCAGCTTGGGTCGAGCGCTGCTTCGGATATCCGGTAGCCGATCGAGAGCAACTTGCGGTCGCGGTCGAGCAGAAAGCCGAACTCCATTGCGAACGCGATCTCTCGAGCGGTTGCTTCGAGGGCACTCAGGCGCGTCTCCACAAGGCCGGCCGTATCCGCTGACTGATTGAGATCACGGAGATGAGTCTCGATCGAATTCCGGGTCGCCTCCGCCCAGAACAGCATGTCCTCACCAGATTCGTCATCTCGCTCTATCGTGAGTGCGCGGGTGATATCGGCGACAGTCTCCGCCTGGGCGAAAAGCGTTGCGAAACGTCCCGCAGTATCCTGACAAACCTCTGGCACCTGGCGCACTCCAGCTGCGAGCAGAGCATGTGCCTCGTCGAACTGGTGCCAGGTCACAGTCTGTGTTCGGCGTCCATCTCGCAGCTGGTTGGCCTCATCACCAGTAAGTGCGAGGGCATCCCCGATACCAGTAAGACGCCGCGTATTCGCGAGGGGCAAACCACGCCAGTCCCGACACGCATTGGCGAGTGCAATCAGGTGCCCGGCTAGGTTACCGCTATCGACGGAGGAAATGTATTGAGGCTCAAGCGGATGCAAGTCCCGCGTATCGTACCAATTATAGAAATGGCCGCGGAAGCGCGTGAGGCCGCTCATGGTCGCAAGCGTGGCCTCTAGCCTCTCGATTGCGTCTAAAGTTCCTATCCATCCGAAGTCACGGGCACTCACCACCGATAGAAGGTAGAGGCCGAGATTGGTCGGCGACGTCCGATGAGCGAGCACCGGCACTGGGTCTTCTTGAAAATTGTCCGGCGGAAGCATGTGATCGACCGGCGTCACGAAGGTCTCAAAGAACCGCCAAGTGCGGCGTGCGACCAGCCGCAAGGTCAGCGCATCGGTATCCGACACAGACAGCCGACCTGCGACGAGGGGGGACAGACTTACCCAGAGTGCGACCGCCGGCGAGGCAATCCACAGCGCGGCGAACACCACCACCAATGGCAAAGTCTCCTGCTCATAAAGCCAGGCGAGAACCACGGCCGCAATACCGATGACAACGGCCCCAGCCATCCGACGATAGAAGCCAAAAAAGTCTGGCCGTGGACCAATTGTCGCAAGGGCCGCTGGACTCCATTCGAGAAGATGCCGGCGGGTGACGAGCAACCGTACCAAGGTCCGACTGATCGCATCCCCCATCAGCCATGCATGGTGGGCAAGAAATGTGACCATCAGAGCCCACTGGACCAATGCAACGCGGATATCTGTGCAGAGAGCGTTGATATGGCTACGGGCCGTAATCCCGGCGCGCCGCGGCACGATAGCGCCGATGACCGGTATCAGGGTGGGTATCAAAATCGTCGACAGAACAAAGGCGGTCCATAGGACCGCGGCATCTAAGGGCAGCGCCCAACCGGCCAGCAAGGCGACAAAGGCGGCCGGCGCCGACAGCGTCCGCCGCAGATTATCGATCATCTTCCAACGCCCTATCATTGGCGTCGCACCGCCCGCGATACAGGTGGCCGTGGTTGATACAAGGCCGAAGATCCACGGCAGAAGCTGCCAGTCGCCCCTTGCCCATCGGTGGAAGCGCAGAGCAGCAACGTCGTAACGGGCGGGGAACTCCTCGACAACCTCGACATCGGAGGCGAGTCCGGCGCGGGCAAAGATGCCCTCGAACAGATCGTGGCTGAGGAGCGTCGATTCTGGTACTCGGCCAGCAAGAGCAGCTTCGAATGCGTCAACGTCATAAATGCCCTTGCCGGTATAAGAGCCTTCGCCGAACAGGTCCTGGTACACGTCGGACGCGGCGGCAGCGTAAGGGTCTATACCGCCCATGCTGGAGAAGACGCGCTGGAAGAGCGAACCCTCACGGCTAACGGGCAACGAGGGCGTGACACGCGGCTGCAACACTGCATAACCTTCCACGACCCTCCCGGCAGGGGCATCGAAGCGGGGCCGGTTAAGCGGATGAGCCATCTTCCCAATCAGCCGGCGGACCGTGTCCCGCGGCAACCTTGTGTCGGCGTCGAGAGTGATGACGTAGCGGACGTTTGTGGCCACTGTGGGGGGCCGCCCGTTTACGCTCAGAAACGTGGTGTCGGATGCGCCGCGCAGCAGGCGGTTTAACTCATTCAGTTTGCCTCGCTTGCGCTCCCACCCGATCCAACGACCTTCGCCCTCGTTCCAGACCCGTCTACGGTGGAGGAGAACGAAGCGGTCGCCACCGGCCGCCGGGCCGTGCCGCCGGTTGAGCCGAGCAATTCCCTCTGCTGCAGCCGCTAAGAGAGCTCCGTCACCCTCAATGTGTTCAGTCGCAGCATCGACCCAATCGGAGAGCAACGCAAATTGGAGATCGCCTCCCAGGCTCGCGAGATAGTGGATCTCCAGTTGTTCAATCTGATCCTCAACCGTCTCGCGTGTCGTAAGCAGCATCGGCACAGCGACAAGCGTACGTAGTTGAGAGGGAATACCATTGCGAAGTTCCAGAGCGGGCAAAAACGTCGCGCCGAAGCCCAACGTCACGCCGCGGTTCACCAATGCAACAGCAGCATCGATGGCGGGGATCGCACCGAGAGCGCCAAGCAGGTACAACCATCCCCCGCCGAACCCCGCTCCGGAAATGGCAAATAGTGGCAACGAAAGGAGTACGGCAGCAATGGTGGCGATAGTACTCAAATAGCCACTGATGCCGAGCGCTCGGAGTGAGCGTCCAAGTGAAGTATACAGCGACGGCTTGAACCCGACCGCTACCTCGAATGCTCTACGCCCCCCGGCGAGGAGATGATAGCCTGGATCACCTCGGCGACCGTCGCCCTCGCTGCCGTTTGCAGACGCATCTCGCTTTGCTGTTAGGACGGCACTGCGCGCAATGTCAAGTTCCGTGCGGTTCGAGCCACGCGCCAGCTCCTCGATACCGCTGCGGTAAAGGTTACGTGTTGGAAAATCCATGCCTTGAAAGACGTCGCCATCGGCAAGGACTCTGTCGACAAGGCTTATGCGCTCGAATAGTTCGGTCCAATCGACATCGGAGATCATCCGCATACTCGTGATGATATTGCGCACCGTGACTGTCGCAGCCCCCTGCCGCTGATGTTCTTCGCGCACCGCGGATTCAGCAGTCATACCCTGCTCCATCAGACGCTCATCAATCCAGGTCAGCGCAGGGATAACATTGGGGTCCTGGTCTTGCAGTCTGTGCAGCAATTGGACTGCAAGTGCACCTGGCAACGATGCGCGTGAATGCTCCGAAAGCACCGCTGCGACCGGCTCCGCTGTACGCCCGCCTACGCCCAGCAAGCGATTGGCGAGGTCATCCGCGACCTTCCGTGCGCCGCCACTTTCCAGAATCCGTGCCGCGATGCGTCTAAGGTTCTCGACAAGTACGATCCGTAATGTGATCGCGACAGCCCACAGTTCGCCGATCGTCAACGGCTGGACGCTCTGATAGGCGTCTAGATAGCGGCACAGCACTTTGGAATCGAAGCGGCTATCTGTGTGAGCAACAAAGGCCCAAGCGACACCAAGCACGCGTGGATATCCCGCGAACGGGCCATTGGCAAGCTTTGGAAGCTGGCGGTAATAACTAGGTGGGAGATCCGAGCGAATTTCCCGGATATGCCTCTCGACGAGATGATAATTGTCGATCAACCATTCTGCCGCTGGAGTGATCGCGTCTCCGTCATCAATCGCCTTGGCAATGGCTTGATGGGCATTTAGTAGCACGACGGCGTTATCAACAAGCCGCCCAAGCAACTGGCTATCTTTGCTCGGCTTCGCAACCACCGACTGTGCGACAGCAAGGCTCCTCGCGTGCTCCTCGAGGCGCTCGACACTGAAGAGCTCCTCGCGAATAGCCTCTCGGTTGATCCATGGCGACGCCGGGGGTGCCCAACTGACGGCACCTAGGATGATTGGTGTCAAATTGACCTTTCTACTACGCGTTCTACGCGCTCCACGTCTCTAGGCATAGGCAAAATCGACGAAATGATATAAGCACCATGCATCTACTGTTCAACTACGTCATCACAAGACTAATCGCGGCCCCCCTGCGTCGATTGATCAGGCGTGAAGACACCTCCTACTTTCAGCTACTTTTTTTTGCGGCGTGACAACGGAGACTGTTTCGCTAGGACTGCAGAGAACGCGGTACCTGCGGGGGCAGCTTTCGGCTTTTCTTGCTTGGGTTTCTTGATTTCACGATTGCTTCGTCTTTGGCCCTTGCTCATTTCACTCTCCTGATTGACGACGTGCCGGTCTGTTGGGCACTGTCGCGTTAATAGGCGCTATTAAACGTGTCATATCAACCTCACTGATTTGCGGGATGCCGCGGTGCAGAAGGCCTTTGGCGTCGCAGCATGGCCTTCCGAGGCCGCCCGGGATGGGGCAGCCTAACGGGCCTGCCATACGGCGGTTTGCGCCGGGTCGAGCGGTGCTGGCCCATCACCGAACAGGCACGCCGCTCCGAGACCTCAAGCTGGCCCCGTAGGTGATCGACACAGCGCCGGCAACGGGCGGGGCTCAGTAGTTTTCCTCAAGCGCCTCTTTCAGGATCAGCTTTGTCCAGCGTCAGACCGGCCACGGCCGTCTTCAGCCGGGTGTTCTCCCGCTCCATGTCCTTCAGGCGTCGGGCCTGATCGTGACCTGCCTCCAGCAAGTGGTCCACCGCTTATGAGAGAGTTTGGCGCGGGTTGTAGCCCTGCTGGTCAGCCTGGACCGTAGCGTAAGCCTGCACAGCAGGGCGTGGCAATATACCTCCGGTGTGGGTGGTCTATAGCGGAGCGAGCTGTCTGGTCGGATGATGCTGTAATGCTGTCGTCAGCGCTCGATGAACAGCGTCTTCACCCTGAGACCGCCCAGCCGTCCCCTGACCACCTCGACGCTCCTGTTTCGGCGGCCATCGCGTGCCCTTTCCCGAAAGGCTTTGCCTCTTTCCACCTATATCCGTCCGATCAGGAGCAGCACGAGAACGATAACCAGAACGAGCCCCAACGCACCGGTCGGGTAATATCCCCAACTCCTGCTATGTCGCCACGTCGGCAAGGCGCCGACCAGCATGAGCAGCAATATCACGATCAAAATAGTTCCAAGACTCATAACACTCTCCAATTCAAATTGCACAATTGCGCTGCGTTACTTCCGGCTTCCGAACAGGGCGAGCAGTCCGCCCCCCACGGCAGCGGCAACTCCGACGGCGAAGTACCACATCGTCTGGTTGCTGTAGCGGCCGGTCATCGCGTCGGAAATTTTCTCCATCGGCGCATTCGTGGAGTGGTAAGCAAAACCGAGGAGAACTAGCCCGATCGCCAAGACAACGACACCGATAATCCGCTTCATTTCCATATGATATCTCCGTGCACCTTATAGCCGCCATAACGGCGTTCTTCACCTCATTTGGCACCGGAAATGTTGTGGAGAATAGTGCCGCCTCCGATCTCGCCCTGCTTAGCGAAGCATACCATGGTCCCGAGACTGGTTCGCTGCATGCCAGATTCGTCAGCAATCGCGGTACTTATGCCCACATTCTTATTGACGGTGCGACGCCTTTGAACGTCAGCCGGCCTTTTATTGTCGGCGACACTGGAATGTGACTGTCCTGGACCCGTCGGTGTTGGTAACGATGTTGGAAATCACCTGTTGCGACCCAATGTTCATGCAATAGATCTGGGCACTTCGCGACGCGTTCAGCAGCTCCTGATCCGTCCTATAGCTGTAGATGAGATTGGGATTCATCGGCGGCTGAGGCGCGGGCATCGACGCTGCCACGCATTCGTAAACGACAACCTTACTGCCATCCGGTTCGTTCGCGAAGCTCGCGGCTTGCGGCGCTAGTCGGTACTGGTTGCAGAATGTCGCGGCGCTCTGATTGGTCTGAATAAGCTCCTCGTCGTTGTGGTATTTGTAAGTGACGGTCGGTTTGCTCGATTCCACCTGTTCCGGCACTGTGCGCTGTGCCACACAGGACGCCACGATCAGGCCCGCTGCCAATACGGTGGCTGCTCTGAACGTCGTTTTCAAAAGCCCGTACGAATTCGCCGTCATTTGGATATCCTCCCCAAATTTTTTATGTTGCTGGAAATGCGTAATTGTCGCCGCCCTTGCCCCCGAATTTTTTTCGAAGAACTGGCGCTGCTTTTGCCTACTTAACCACCAGATCGTTTTTCACCGAACCGACACCGGCCACCCCGCTCGCCACCTTGCTGGCACGTGCCTTCATCTCCGCCGTGTCGACAAAGCCGCTCAACTGAACGACGTCCTTGTACGTCTTGACACTGATTTGCATTACCTTCAGCACTGGATCCTGCAGGATCGCCGCCTTGACCTTGGTGGTGATTACCGTGTTATCGATATACTCGCCGGTGCTTTCCGTGGTCTGGCTTCCCGCGCAGGCACCGAGCGCAAGCGCCGACACAAGGGCGAAGGCCGCGGCCGCTGTTTTGAGGGATTTATTCATCAGCTTTCTCCATTCAAGTTGGGTTTTCGAACTAAGATAAAAGTGTCAAGTCCGCTTTTAGTTCCGCGTCACCGACTTTGCCTGCGGACATTGTCGGGCGCCGATCTTAGTCAACGAGTCAGCTTGACGACGGTTATGTTGACAACCCGGTTGCGGGGCTCAGCGGCGTCATTATCGTCCTCTTGCAGGTGAGCGCCCTACTTCCAGATCGGCCGGCCAAGATTGATCTGGTCTAGTGTCGTGAGCGCCCCTGTTCCGGCACCGGCGGCACCCCCAATCAACGCACCTTCGACGGGAGCACCGACCATAAATCCGCCGAGCAAGAATAGAGAGAACAGAAAGATGGGAGCCAACAACGCAATTCGTTTCATGACTTGCCTCCGAGCGCGTGGGCCGTTTATCACCGATTTGGCCGGGCAGTGGCTGCCGCAACGTCCACAACAACCGATGTCGGCTCGACGCTGTTTAGTCCTACGCCAGCAGCAAGATCAGCTTGTACTTCCCCAACCTGGGTCAGGCATTGATTTAAATCAAACAATCAGGGGGGCGATAAAATCGTCAATTTCCGAACACCTTGAAAGTCTTTTTCGATGTTTTCGTTGGTGATCGACGGTGTGAATGCGTAAGCCTTGGCTTGCTCAGGAAGTCACGGAAACGCGAGGGACGTAGTCCCGTTTAATGACCAGTCGGAATACACTTCTTCGAAAGCCCAATTAATGGGCGTCCGAAGCATACTTAAATCTAAGGCGCGTATTAGGCTCACTCCAGATTCGGAATCTACTCAGATCGAGGCTGCCGGAGCCGGTCGGGGTCCTCGGACCTTACAGGCGCTGGCGCCGGGCTGTGCGCAGATTCCGCGAAGCAGAGCCTACAAAATGCCGTGGCGCCGAATGCTTCCAATACCCTTCAGCTGGGCATCCAGCCCGCGGGTCCTTTACACAATGTTATGGTATCCTCCTGAGTATTGCCATTCTTCGTGGCCGATTGACGAATCGGACGGCAGGTACGACCACTGCTATCGCGAAACTCCGCCCCGGTCGGACTCGCCCACCCATTTGCTGCATCCTGGAAATATACGCCGCTTCTTTTCCAGGTGATGCGCTCGCCAGTTGGGCTCTCGGCGGCGCGGACCGCTGCGAGAGCCGCAGCTTTCTTCTCGTCGCCCTCGAGGTAGTTTCCTAGCCGGTTGCCGATTAATCCACCTGCAGCCGCACCGATCAGGGTCCCGGACGCGCTTCCAGAGATGAGGTAGCCAGCCAGACCACCCGCTACGGCACCCGCACCAGTTCCAATGGTTTGGCTCTGCGTCATCCCGCCAACCCCCCCGGATCCACCGGACGAGGTCTCGCAGGCTGCCAGCGTCACCAGACTCACCAGTGCAAGTCCAAGAATTGGAATTCGTGACATAGATCTATCCCCATTTTTAGAGCCTCGGAATGGGCTAACCAGCCACAGCTGTTTAGCTCATGCCATCTAAAGCGATATTACCGTTTGCAGGGAAGCGGACGGGTCCGGATATGTCGTCTGGGCTTTCGCGAGAGCAGCCGACAGTTCCTTCGCCAGCGTCTGCACGTGCGGCTGGGTCATGATCTCATAGTGCCGCCCGGAGATCGGCCGGATTTCCAGGCAGCCCCGGATCAGGTAGTTCCATCCGTCGTGCTGGTCGGCATGCGCCCAAGCATAGCGTTCCGCCTTGAATAATACTGCATCACCGTCATAGGGGCGCGCCCGATAGCTGCGCCGGATCATGTCGTTGGCAGGCACCGGACACCGCAGGATGCGCGGCAGCGGTTGCCCTCGTGACTCGAAAAACCGCCAGGTGTTAGAAAAACATTTGACCCGCAGCGTCATGTATACCGTCTTGGTAACGTTTCTAGCGCGTAGCCAAAGGTAACCCGGCACTTGGGCTGGAGCCAACGACTTCACCCGCTGCCTATGATGCGCAAACCAGTCCCTTGTCGATACGCGTCGTTCACCCACTTGACTGTATGTGTCGATCAAGGCAAGCAGGGCAACGTCGTCACCGGCGGCACGCAGGTGCTGGGCCATGACGTAAGCGACCCGCCCACCGAAGGAATATCCGCCGAGGTAATACGGCCCGACGGGTTGGACCTTCTTGATTTCGCGGACATAATGCGCCGCCATCTCGTCGATCCGCGTAAGCGGTTCCTCCTCGCCGTCGAGGCCGCGGCACTGGATGCCGTAGAACGGCTGCGCGTCGCCGAGGAAGCGCGACAGGTCGCGATAATTCAGCACCTGCCCGTTGCCGTCGTGCACGCAGAAGAAGGGCGAACTTTTGCCCTTGGGCTGGATCGGGACAAGGCAGGGGGAAGGAGCAGTTTCCTCGATTCGTTGCGCCATCCTGGCGGCGGTACCGGCCTCGAACAGGACCGAACGGGGGAGCCACCGGCCTAGCTCTTTCTCGACGCGCAGAAACAACTCGACCGCCTGCAGCGAATCGCCGCCGAGCATGAAGAAATCCTCGTTGAGACCGACACGGTCGAGCCCGAGCACCTCCGCCCACAGGCGTTGCAGCTTCGCTTCCAAAACGGTCGCAGGCCGGTTGTCGATCGCCACGGGCTGCGCCCTGGACGAATCCGTGACCAGGCCGAAGGCCTCCGCCAGATTGCGCCGCTGGATCTTGCCCGTGGGGCCCGTGGGAATCTCATCGACGATGACAAAGCGACGTGGCACCTTGAACGGTGCAAGCCGTCCGCGCAAGAACTTCGACAGGACCTCATCGGTCAGGTCGGCGCCCTTCGCCGGCACGACTGCGGCCGCCACTTCCTGGCCCAGCGTCGCGTGCGGCACCGGGAATGTGACAGCGTCGGCCACGTCGGGGTGGTCCTTGAGCGCGCCGTCGACCTCGGACGGAGTGATCTTCTCGCCCCCGCGGTTGATGATGTCCTTGATCCGGCCCGTGAGCGTCACGTAGCCATCCCGGTCGATGATCCCCTCGTCGCCGGTGCGGAACCAGCCGTCCACGAAGCATTTTTCATTTGCGGCGGCGTCGTTTTCGTAGCCGGAGAAAATGCCCGCACTATCGACCACGACCTCGCCGCGCGCGCCATGCGCCAGCAGCCGGTCGTCGGGCCCCATGATCGCGATCCTGCCGTCGACGGAAACGCCCACGGTTCCCGGCTTGCGAACCGCGGGCGGCAGCGGGGTGCCGCAGATGTAGCCGGTTTCCGTGCTGGCATAGGTTGAGATCACCGGTGCGCGGAAAACTGTTTCGAGGGTTTCGGCGATCCTCGGGTCGAGATGGCCGGACCCCGTCTTTATGAATCGTAACTGCGATTCCCTGATCGCAGCGGCGTGGTCTAGCGCCGCCGCGCAGATCGCGTGGTGAAAGGTATAGCTGCCGGTGTACCAGGTCGGTGCCAGCGTCGCGATCAGACGGAAGAACGACTCCACCGAGAATTCCGGGAGCGTGACCACGCTTGCGCCGGAAAACAGGGTGGCCCCGAGGGATGTGTAGAGCCCGTGGCCGTGAAACAGCGGCATCAGGTTGAGACAGCGGTCCGACGCCCTCATCTTCTGGGCCTGGGCATGACGGGCCACTTTGGCCACAAGCTGCCGATGACTTACGGGGACCACCTTGCTGTGGGACGTGGTACCCGAGGTGGTGAGCACGAGGGCCAGATCATCCGGTTGCGCGGGACCTGGCCGTGCGGGCGTTCCGGCTGGGGGGCCTGACCGAATGTCGATCATTCCGGTGATATCGCCCGCGATGCACTCGACCTCCAGCAGCGGCAGTCCGATCTTTCGGGCGGCGGCGCGGGCCGCGGTGTCGATTCCCACATCGACCGCGACCGCCTGCACCTTCAGGTCGCGCAGGTAGAGCACGAATTCGCCGAGGGAAAGGTCCGGATTCATCGGGACCGCCACCGCGCCGTCCATGATTCCCGCGATGAGGGCGGCGGTGGCCGCAGTGTTGGGACCGATCGTCGCGATGCGGTCGCCGCGGCCGAAGCCCGCGGCCTTAAGCCGCTCCTGGACGCGGTCCATCAGGCGCGCGAGCCCGGTGTAGGTCAGCGGCGCCCGTCCTTCGGCGAGAAGCGCCGGCGCGTCCGGCGTCGTCCGAGCGTGCCGGCGGACGATCTCTCCGATCGTTTCCTTGACTGAAATTTCCAATGACGATGTATCGCCTACGTGGAACATCCCAAAAGGTTGGCACGCGGACACGTTAGCGGCTGCCGTACGAGTGGGGGCCTGATTCACTACAGTCGTGCTTCGCGTCATTTTAAGCTTTTTTCCCTGTTGGCTAAGGTTCATCCAAAGGCGGATCGTTCTAGTTCATCGCAATCAACCTACTTAATGAAATCTTAGTCGCGAATGAGCTATCGCCCCGCATTCGGAAACTACTTAGTCATTGGTGTAGCTTCACGCACCGCAGCGCGCTTGTTCCGGAGCCGACAGCTGAAAGCGACGACCTAGAATGAGAGGACTGTGCGTCGCCGATTGCCCGGATATCTGATTACAATTGCCTATCTGCGGGATTTGTGGGATCGCGTCGCGATACTCGCGTAAAGTGCGACTTGGTCAACGAATCGTGCATTAACCAACTTGAACGTCCGCTGAGCGTCAGGAAAATTCCGTGCCACTCTATCTATCCGCCAAGCGCACTTGGTAATTCGGGCGGATAAAGGCGTGACGTGGGCTGCCTTTACAGCAGGTCCGAAATCTCAACAACGCAACTGGTGCGGCAGGAAACTACCATCTGGAAACGGCGACAAAGGTCGGTAACCAGCACAGAGTAGATTCCGTCCCTGTGGCCTGAGACGTGGAGTCTTTAGTATTAACTTCATTGAGTGTGGTGAACCGACGATTTCTCGCCGGACGTATTTAGAGCCTAACTACGATTACTGAATTGCGTTTTCGGGTGCAATGCCCGGAAAAGGGCTCTTTTTGGGATCCTATGTCCCCCCATGGACGTAGGACTCTTTTGATGGTCCTGCGTCCTCCCCTTGGACGTAAAGCCTCCCTGTTAAACTTGCCGGGAACATTGGTTCCCGGCATTTTTTTTCGCTATCACGTGAAGGGGGATGCCTCTTCCTGTAAGAGGTGGACAAAGAATGAGACGCCGAAAACCAAACGGTGTCCAGCCGCCGCAATTTGCTGTGACCGCCCGCATCAGGTTGAAGGGACGGGTCAGACGGCACAGCCGTAAGGCCCTGGAGCCGCGAATAAAGCCATAAGACGCCGCCGCTATTCGCAAAGCCCAGAACAACATCACCGTGAAGTAGCCGAGCCTTTCCCACGGCTCCGAGCGACGAGCTACCGAACAAGAAAGCGCCAGTTTCGGCAAGAACCTCACGCTTTCTCTTTCAGACCCGGCCGGTCGAGGGACGATGGCCCCCGTTGCATCAGGCGGCGTCTGGGAACGATGCGGTTCTGCTATCCAGTTCCTGCTGCAATGTGTCCCGGGCACGTGAACAGCGTGACTTTACGGTCCCCATGGGTATGCCGAGCTCCCGCGACACTTCCTTGTAGGATCTGCCCTCCACCCCGATGAAGTAAAGGATCATCTTCTGCTGGCTTGGCAAACGCCTCATGGCTTCTCTTACCGCACGAAGCATGACTGAGTGGGTCTGATTCGGCGGTACGGACAGCGAGTTAATAGCGGCTTCCGGATTTGCCGCTTCCTTCCATTTCTTGTTGCGCCGGATCTCACTGATATACAGGTTGTGCAGGATCGTGAACAACCAGGCGCGAAGGTTGGTGCCCGGCTTGTACAGGCTCGCTTTCGTGAGGGCTCGCACAACGCATTCCTGAACCAGATCCTCCGCAGCCGTTGGATTGTGAGCAAGTGCCCGTGCATAGCGCATCAGCGCAGGCAAGTGGATTTCGATCTGTTGGGCGACCTGGTTCATTCTATCTCTCATTCTTCGTTGAATAATTGAAATCGGGAAGCCTCTTCAGCGACTCCTTGCTGGCGCCCCGGAATATCATCTTTCTATGTTCCACTCGGAGGACGGTGTAAGGAACCACGACGTATCTGATGCCTAAATTCAGGAACCCGCCCACCGACAGGATTGCAAAGGGTTCCTTTTCATTCGTAGTGACAATCAAGTCGTGAACCGTGCCTACGTCCTCACCGAATTCGTTGACGACGGTGCTGCCGACAATCCTGGAAATCAGGTAGCCAGTGGTCGCCACCCGATTTGGTTCCGAATGAAGCATTAGCATCTCCGGCGAACCTTGCGGTAACGCCTGGTCGATCAGCGCTACGCTGAAGATCGCAGTACTTATCATGAACGTAAACGGACGTATCATGGACGAAGTATACAGATCGACGGAATCGCCGCGACAGCATCGGAAATTACCTATGCGCTCGCGCCGATTGGCCGCAATGGCCGTTACCCGTTAAGAGAATAAGTTGTCTGCGCCATCGCCCGCCGCAGCGATCGCTAAACGCGCCAACGCCGGAATCGACTGCACGCCGCATTTCTTCATAATAGCCGCGCGATGGTTTTCAACCGTACGCTGGCTCAGGCCCAGATCGGCAGCGATATTCTTGCTAGGTTCTCCGGCGAGTACCCGTTCGAGAATCTCGCGTTGTCTGGGAGTAAGCCGACCTATGCGTGCCGCCGCATCCGTTGCAAAGACAATAGTACGGTTTGCGTCCTGCAATTTTTCAAAGGCATTGCTAATAACACTCTCAAATTCCTCAGTAAGAAACGGCTTTTCGAGAAAATCGAGCGCGCCAGCTTTCATGGCCCGCACAGCCAGCGACATATCGCCTTTGCCTGTCATCATGATTGGAGCGATGCGATAGTGCAGATCTTTGATGCGCGTCAACAACTCAAGCCCTGTCATTCCTGGAAGATAATGGTCAATCAAAATGCATGCCATGCCCGGCGGCCGGGGGGCATTGAGAAACGCCTCCGCACTCGCAAAGGTCTTGACGTTGAAGCCTCGTGGCTCGAACGTGCGCCGGACTTCTTCGCAAATATTTTGATCATCATCCACCACCATTAAAGCGGCTTGCTTTCTCGCGGCGGCGCCTTCCTTTTCGGCCTGCGGGAGTAATCGATTCGTGGAACGTGAAACTGCAAGTAAATTGTGGATTGCTCGTACCAGCCCTTGTGCGTCCACTGGTTTGTTGAGTTGAAAACAGTCATGCAGCGAGATGTCGCGTGCGGTCTTGATCGACGTATCGCCGGTCAGGACTATGGCTGAGATGTGGCGATCCAGCACTTCCCGTAGGTTCTCGATAGCCGTAACGCCATTTGTCCTGTTCGGCAGGTAGTAGTCCGCGATAACGAGATCCGGACTAATCCTATCTTTTGTCACTAATTCCATTGCTTCGATGCCGCTGACCGCGGTTTTTACGTCATGTCCGTAGTCACTGAGAAAGATTCTGATGAATTCCCGCAATTCGGGGTTGTCTTCGATGACAAGGATCTGGCCGGGTAATGCATCTGCGTTACTCTCACCATTCTGCAAAGTCGCCGATGATTGGCGCGAAGTAGCCGTGCCCTTCTCTTCCTCAAACTCGATATCGACGGAGAATACCGAGCCCTTTCCTACGCGCGAACGGACAGTTATGGCATGATCAAGCAAATTACCCAGTTCCTTTACAATGGACAGTCCGAGGCCAAGTCCATGGCTGCGGTCGCCCGTTGGCGCTTTAACTTGATGATATTCATTGAAAATCTCCGTCAATTCATCCTCGGGGATGCCGATCCCGCTGTCCCAGACCTCGACCCTCACCATACCCTTATGACGTCGGCACCCAACCAACACTTTGCCGGTTGTGGTGTATTTCAGGGCGTTCGCAACCAGGTTGCGTAGGATCTGGGCAAGAAGTCGGGGATCGCTGTATACATGGTATTGATTGGTGACGACCCGTAAATCGAGCCCCCTGGCCTGCGCGTGATAGCTGAATTCACTCGTCAGGATACTGAGAACATCCGCAATACAGAACTTATGCTTCTCTGGGATCACGTTTCCGGTCTCGAGCTGATCGATGTCAAGCAGAGCGTTAAGCATCCCGGACATCGCGGATAAGATCTCGTCCATTTGCGTGAGATACTTTTCTGCTTCTACATCCTTTGTGCGCTTCATCAATAAGCCGTAGAGCAAAGCAAGAGTTTGTAGCGGTTGGCGGAGGTCGTGGCTTGCGGCGGCCAGGAAACGTGACTTACCAAGGTTGGCTTGTTGCGCCAACTCCTTGGCCGAGACCAATTCCTTTGTTATTTGCCTTTCCTTGGTTCTATTGATGTAGGTAATTACGACGCCTCCGTACACGCCACCATCAGACCGATAAGGCAAAATTCGACGTACAAACCAATCGCCTTGCCCGGTCTCGATCTCTCGCTCTTTCGCTTCGTGTGATTTCATGACTAATTGGCAATCAGCCAGAACGCTGTCATCAGCGCTGAGTGATTTCATGTCCTCAAGCGGTCTCCCGATATCGCTGGCGATGACCTTGAAGTGATTAGAAACAGCAGGACTGAAATACCGGATATTTAGTTCCTCATCGAGAAAGAGCATGGCGATGTCTGTGCTGACGAGGACGTTTTGCAGGTCGTTCGTCGCCACGCGATTCTGTTCTAATGTTTCAAGGAGTTGACTATTCAGTGCGGTGAGTTCCTCGTTCAGTGATTGAAGTTCTTCCTTTGAAGTGAGCAGTTCCTCGTTGGTCGATTGGAATTCCTCATTGACCGCAATTAATTCCTGATGCTCCACCTTCTGTGCCGTCTCTACGAACTCGAGATTACGAACCGCACCTTCCAATTCCGTTCTTGTATGTTTGAGTTCCTGCTCCAGCTCGGCGACCCGTGATCGGGATTGCGGGGAGACAGGGTATTCTTCATTCCGCTTCATCTTCGGTTTGTCGATGAAGGATATACACAGCAGATCTTGCCCTTCGAGCATAAGTGGCTCGGCGGCGATACTGAACGAAAACATGTCACCGTTCCCGCTTGAATAACTACCGTCGCACACGACATTTTTTTTGGCCCGTTTAGCCTTCTCGATCGCCGAACGAAGCGCGGTCCGAACACCATCCCGCGCCATGGCGATTACATCGTGGGTGACATACCCTGGCGCGACTCGCAGGTAACGGTCCACCGCCCCGAGGGAATAGAGGCACTCGTTCTTCTTGTTGATGACCACCATTACAGGTGCATATTTTTCCACAACTATCTGGTGGCAAAAGCTTGCGAGGGCGGACTCGAGATCAGGCCTGCCCGGCTGCGTTTTCTGCTCGACGGCGACCGCGCCCATGTTTCTGTTGAAATGCAATGCAGTGGGCCGCCTGGGGCCGAAACGCCGGTAAATGCGGTTTGGCTTGGAGATCGCCTCGAAATCCCTATCGGCAGTATCGGCAGCTTCCGCGTTGCCCAAAAGCAGGATGCCGTTGTCCCGCAGGGCGAAATGAAACTGAGAGAGAACTGCAGCCTGACCCTGAGGCTGCAAGTAGATAAGCAGGTTTCGGCATGAAACGAGATCTATGTATGCAAACGGCGGATCGACAAGCACATCATGCTTCGTGAAGACGATTGAACTGCGCAGATCCTTTGATACCCTGTAATGAGAATCCTCTTTGCTGAAAAAATGCGCCAGTCGGTCCGCCGATACATCCGACTCGATTGCTTGCGGGTAAAGGGCCTCGCGGGCGAAGGCCACGGCATCCGGATCGATATCGGAAGCAAAAATCTGCAACGTCACTTGCTGCCCCAATGCATCGATCTGCTCTTGGAAGAGCATGGCAAGTGAATATGCCTCCTCGCCCGTACTGCAACCGGAAACCCAGACGCGGATTCGACGATTGGTGCACTGACCGACAATATCTGGAATGATCTTTGCCGCCAGATAATCGAATACTTCCGGATTTCGAAAAAAGCTTGTGACATTGATCAGCAGGTCTTTGGCCAGAAGAGTAACTTCGGGAGAATTGTTTCGCAGAAAGTCGAGATAACGTGACATGTCATCGATTCGGATCGCAGCCAACGCCATGCGTCGTTCGATCCCGCGCTTTATCGTGCCCGGCTTGTACAGAGTAAAATCGTAAGGGGTTCTGGTGCGAAGAACTTCGACAATAGCGCCCATTTCATCCTGTGATGCATTCGCGGGCGGCGAGCGATCCTTCAAACGTATGGAGGAAATGCGTTGGTCATAATTGCTAAGCGCCTCCGGGATCTTCGACACCGGAAGGACGACGTCGACTGCACCGGTCCTTATGGCGCTCTGCGGCATGCCGTCGAAAGCCGCTTCGTCGGGAGACTGGGCGATAACGAGTCCGCCGTGTTCCCTCACGGCTTTCAGACCAAGACTGCCATCGGCGCCGGATCCGGAAAGGATTACGCACGCGGCACGCGCGCCAAATTGTTCTGCCAATGAAAACAGCAGAAAGTCGAAAGGCAGGCGGGCGCCATGGCGCTCATGAGGCACGCTTAAGCGGAGCGTGTTGTTCCGTACAGAGAGATAAAACCCCGGCGGAATAGTATAGACACGATTAGGCGCAATACGCATTCCGTTCTTTGCTTGCTGTACCTTCATTTGCGTATGCTTGGACAGCAGTTCAACCATCATACTCTGATGCGTGGGGTCGAGGTGTTGGATGAGGATGAAAGCCATCCTGCTGTTATTGGGCAGGGCGTCGAAAAATTTTTGAAACGCATCGAGCCCGCCGGCTGAAGCACCGATTCCTACCACCCGAAAATTCTTGCCCTCAACCAACCGCGTCCGCCGGCGTCGTGCAGTACCATCCTTCGTTGAATTTTTGCGCCCGTCGGTCATTGTCTTTGCGGTTCTCGCTCCTCGCAGCAGGTCGGGAAATCGATGAGTACGTGAATATTACCATTAGCAACCGACTCGCCAAAAAAAATCATTTCGCGTTCTAACCTTTTGAATAATAACCAAGAGGTAAATGGTAGCGACGAGGCAAACCATGAGAAGTACTTCAGTCAACCGGGCCACGCTTCACACGCAATCCGCGGCCTGACGCTCTCGGAGATGAACTGCCTGAAGCGGCTGAAGGGAGAGAACAGGTGGATGAAGCGCATCCTCGGCCATCATCAGCCAGCCGACAAAAGGACGCTGCTGTTTCCAAAATCGGGGCGCCAGGATACGCCGATTACGGCGCCCACGCCGCGGCCCGCATTTCGTGATGGGCGACGGCGATCGATCCCACCAATCGACGCATCAGGTGCAGCGAAAACGTAGGTAGATTCCGACCCTGTCGTCCGTTGCGCATACTTTTTAGAGTCGTACGTTTCGACGCGATGTCGAATACGTCACGATGACAAGGGCACGAGCCAAGGAGAACAAGTTATGAAAAATGCGATGATTCTCGTCAGCGCAGCAATGCTAAGCGTCGCCCTTCTTTCCGGCAACGCAGGGGCGCAAGGCATGCCGCAGACCATCGATCTCGTCAAGGTCGATGTGCAAACGCTGGCAGCTGGTTATCGCGCGTCCAAGATTATTGGCAGCAATGTTGTCAATGATGCCGACGAAACCATCGGCGAAATCAACGACGTCCTCGTGAGCTCCGACGGCAAGCAGCCATACGCAGTATTGTCGATCGGCGGCTTCCTGGGCATGGGCACTCACTTGGTCGTCGTCCCTTACGAGTCGCTGAAGTTCGGCGATAAAAAGGTGACGCTGCCGGGAGGCACCAAGGAAGGGCTCAAGATGCTGCCGGAGTTCAAGTACGCTACGGAGTGAATTCGTTTAGAGACAGCGCGGCTCCCGGGATTTCGGCGATTCGCGCACCGAGGGGGGCATTCCGACATTCCTGATGCGGGAGCACCGTTGTTCATCCGAAGACTATTGAGGCATGTTTTATGAACAATATCATCTGGATGGTCGGAGCCGTGGTTATCGTTCTCTTCATACTTGGATTGTCCGTCATCAAAATAAATGGAACAGTCGAGCCTGTTTTGTAACGGAGGATCTGGCTCATCTTTGTTGATGTTATGCGGCTTGGCGCTGATG
>WHSO01000062.1 GCA_009380075.1 Alphaproteobacteria bacterium
AAGCAAGCCGATCGTATGCGGCAGACGGATGAAACGATGATTGATCCAGCCGAACGCGGCGGTCAGGACCAGGAGGATGGCGATAAGGTCGAAGGCCGACGGCATTGCGGATGAAAACTCAAGGAGCCGACAAGTGCTGCACCTCGATGAAGATGCTCGCGAAGAGCGCTGATAACCTGGCAGAAGTCACCGTGTGCAACCTCATTGCGCCTTTTGGCAATGGGCTCAGCCCACCGAGGGCTCCTCGCGCGGTGAGTCGGAAGCGGTCCAGGAGGAGTCGTCCGCACGCAACGGCTCGCCGCGATCGGCGCGCTGCTGCGCGGGACCGCGGGCGCGGCGTAAGTTGTACGCCGTGTTGATCAGGCCGATGTGGGAGAATCCCTGCGGGAAGTTCCCCAGCTGGCGCCGGAGGCGGGGATGGTATTCCTCAGCAAGTAGCCCGAGGTCGTTGCGCAGAGACAAGAGGCGCTCGAACAGGGCCTCCGCATCGTCGCGGCGGCCGATCATGGTATAGGCATCGGCGAGCCAGAAGCTGCAGACGAGAAAGGTCCCTTCCTCGCCGGCGAGCCCGTCTTCGGTTTCCTCAGCGCGGTAGCGCAGCACAAGCCCGTCTTCCACGAGCTCGCGCTCGATAGCTTCGACCGTGCCGCGAAAGCGCGGATCCTTCGGCGGCAGGAATCCCACTTCCGCTATCAGCAAGAGCGAAGCGTCGAGCGCCGTTCCGCCATAGTGCTGGACGAAGGTGTTCCGGCCCCTGTCATAGCCCCGCGCCAGAACCTCGTCATGGATCTCGTCCCGAAGCGCACGCCATCTCTCGATGGGTCCGCATAAGCCGAATTGCTCCACGGCCCTTATGGCCCGATCGAATGCCACCCAGGCCATCACCTTCGAATGGACGAAGTACTTGCGCCCGCCGCGCACCTCCCAGATGCCTTCGTCGGGCTCCCGCCACAGGCCCTCCAACCGGGAAAGCATCGCTTGCTGAAACCGCCAAGCCTCTTGGTTCGGACCAAGTTGCGACTTGCGGGCAGTATGAAGCGCGTCCATCAGTTCGCCGAACACGTCGATCTGAATCTGGTCGTAGGCGCCGTTGCCGATACGCACGGGCAGGCTGTTCTCATGGCCTGGCAGCCAGGGCAACTCGATTTCGGTCAAGCGGCGCTCGCCGCCGATGCCGTACATGATCTGCATCTGGTCAGGCGCGCCCGCGGCGGCGCGCAGCATCCATTCCCTGAACGCGCCCGCCTCGCTGAAGTACCCGGCATTCGTGAACGCGTATAGCGTGAGCGTCGCGTCGCGAATCCAGCAGTAACGATAATCCCAGTTGCGAATTCCGCCGATCTCCTCCGGCAGGGAGGTCGTGAGCGCCGCGATGATGCCACCGCTCGGCTGGTAGGACAGCGCCTTGAGCGTGATGAGCGAGCGCTCCACGGCGTCTTTCCACGCGGACCTCTCAAATTCCGAAAGCCGGCAGATGCGGGTCCATTCCCGCCACCAGGCCTCCGTGCGCTCAAGCCTCATCTCGCCGTCGTCGATGAAATGAGGCTCACGATGCAGTGGGTGATAAGCGAGCGTGAAGGGGACGATATCCCCCTCTCTCACCTCGAATTCCGCGACGGTACGCATGTCCTCGCCGCGAAGGGGCACAGGCGTCACCAGCTCCACCGCGTCGGGTCCGGCCACCGCGTGAACGCCGTAGTCGCGGCGGCGTACCCAGGGGACGGCCTTGCCATAGCCGAACCGCATTGCGAGTTCCATCCGCATCATTACCCGGCCCGACACACCGCGCACAAGGCGCACCACGTCGACTTTCTCGGGGTCGTCCGAAATCGGCATGAAGTCCACGAGGGTCGCCGTGCCGTCCTCGGTCTCGAAGATAGTCTCGAGGATCGGCGCGTGAGGCAGGTAGCGCCGGCTGGTCTGCCGCGCCTCACCGACGGGGGATATCTGCCAGTAACCATGCTCGGGTGTCCCTAGCAGGGCGGCAAAACAGGCATCGGAGTCGAAGCGCGGGAGGCAAAGCCAGTCCATCGAGCCGTCCCGCGCGACGAGCGCACCGCTCAGCATGTTGCCGATGAAGCCGTAGTCCTCGATGGGGTTGCTCATCCGGCGCCTCGGAAAGCCGGGTAGGCGGACATTCCACCATCGACGAACATCGTCGTCGCGTTCATGTAGTCCGACAGGTCGGAGGCAAGCCAGAGCACGGCGTGCCCGATATCGGCCGGCTCGCCAATGCGCGCGTAGGGAACAAGATCGAGAAGGTTCCTCATCGCCTCCTCGGTCTCCCAGACCGAGCGATTGATCCGAGTGCGGATGGCGCCGGGCGCCACCGCGTTGACGCGGATCTTGTGGGTCGCGAACTCCTGCGCGAGCGACTGCATGAGCATGTGTACGCCGCCCTTGGACGCGGCGTAGTTGGCCTCGAACGCCCATGGAATCACTTGGTGGACAGAGCTCATGCAGATGATCTTGCCGGTCGCCCTCGACACCTCGGGCTGTGGACCGCGTCGCAGGAATTCGCGGATCGCCGCGCGCGAGCACAGGAACATGCCGGTCAGATTGACGTCGATCACCTTCTGCCATTGCGCGAGTGTCATGTCCTGGAATTTCGCGCCGTCCTGGATCCCGGTATTGTTCACCAGGATGTGGAGGGTACCGAAGCGCGCGACACTGTCTGCGAACATTGCCGCGACCTGGTCCTCGTCGCTTACGTCCGCGGCATAGGCGACGGCCTCGCCGCCGAGTCCTTCGATCTCCCGGCACACCTCGGCGGCCGCAACGGCGGACGCAGGAAGGTGATTGACCACGACCTTTGCGCCCCCGCCGCCGAGCGAGATGGCGGAGGCCCGGCCCAGGCCTGAAGACGCGCCGGTCACCACCGCGACCTGTCCAGCGATGCCGAAGGCATCCTTGTTGGCGGCGATCTGTTCCGGGTTCATCGGTTTCTTTCGCTCATCTCTAATGATTGGGATTGCAAGAGGTTAAATGAAAGGGAAGGCGATCGTGCTGAGGAGCACAAGCGCCTCCTGGCGCGAATCGCGGTGTCGGTCCCGTGCTCTGGGCCGGGAACAGCGTTCTGCGATCGCCCAACGTCGTGCTCCCAGCGGCCCAGTCAATAGCGTCTCCGTGCTTGTGGACCGAAGACTACCGAGGCGGCTCACCCGTCGCCAGGCTCGAGACCCGGAAGCCGCCGACGCGGCTCGCGGTTCGCCTGCGCGCGACGTTCGGTGCGGGTCCGAAGGGATGTCCGGCTCATTCTCGTCCCAGACCTCGGCACCATCCGAAACCACTCGGATCGCTTTCTATTGAACGCAGGACGCATCATATTCTTGCGACAGGGCCGTCTCAACCGGTTCGGTGCGGCGGTCGCTAATCATCACGGTTGACGTAAAAGAACATTGGGATATCAAGCGCATCTTAGGCTCATCATTCGCTTGGGACCAAGATCGTGAAGAGGCCATTTCGCGGCTCACTTTCCACCATTGAGCTTTGAACTGTAATGCTGTCGGCCTTCGACCTTATCGCTATTCTCCTGGTACTGACGGTGGTGCTCGGCTGGACCAATCATCGTTTCATCCGCCTGCCGCACACGATCAAGCTGCTCGTCATGGGGCTTGGCGCGTCGCTCATGCTAATCGGGGTCGAGCTCCCCAACGTCCTGTTATATGAGGACCTCGCGGGGACCATCCGGAAGATCGATTTTTAGACGCCGAACGCTGAAGCAAGCTGGAGATAGACATTTACGGCGATCTCACCGGGATTTTGGTGCTCGCCGCAAACAAAAAGGGCCGCTCGGTGAGAGCGACCCTTCACAGGATCAAATGATTGCGGGAGCAGGACTTGAACCGTTCGGGCGCTTCGCGTCCTCACCCTTCAGGTTTTGAGCCAGGCGCCGGCGTGAAACGGGAGCAAACAGCCCAACTCCTTTAGATCTTCTTGCTGTCACTCAATCCTGTCTCTTCCGTTTTTGGTTTATTGGTTATGAATTCCGGTTTGGCGGGCCTTACTTCGGCTCCCCCCAGATGGGGGCTAACACGCCCGTCAACGTAGGCCCCAGCCTCAATCTGCACAGATTTGTGCACGATATCTCCGGTAACCCGTGCCGTGTTCTGGATGGTGACGTTTGTGGCCTCCAACTTGCCTTCGACGGTTCCAGCGACTGTGATTGACTCTCCAAACAATGAGCCTTTCACAGTGGCTCCCTTGCCAACGACCACGGTTTTCCCGCGGGTATCGCCTTCGACCTTTCCTTCAATGTTGATTTCACCGTCGCTTTCGAGGTCGCCCTTAACGGTCAGCCCCGCGTTGATCACAGAGGGGCCGGTGGTAGTGCGTGCTTGACTTTCTGCCCATTTGTCCTTAGCGACAGGCTGAGAACTATCTTCACTGGTTTTGATCAGCGTCTCAGGTGCCGAACCGTCCGTTGTCTTTACGCCCTGCCTGAACATACTCATCATTTCCTCCTTCCAAATCGCCCGAAAGGTTCTCGAAGTAATTCACCGGGCGCCACGGCGTCCGGCCATCGAGGAAAGCGTCGGCCGCCATCTCAAGTTCATGGTGGAAGATTTGTCCCTGAACTACCGCCGTGCCTTCCACCACGACACGGAATGCAATTACATGTCCGTCGACGCGCCCCTGTATCAAGGCTTCGCGTGCTCGCAACGTGCCGCGAATATAGCCATCACTCCCAACCACGATTTGGGGGGCATGGACGTCTCCCTGCACTGTGCCGTTGATAAAAATCTTTCCACGACAATGGAGATGGCCGACCGCCGTCATGCCTTTCGACAAAATCGAAGAGGGGAAGGTAGCGGTTTCGCCATTACCCCGTGCACGCAACCAGCTTCTTGGGAAGCGTAGCGACCTCATTCCATCCTGTCATATTAGGCTTTAATGTGAATGGAAGCCTATCCCGTATTCAATCCGGGAGTCGAGTCGTCCAAGCGCGACGCGACAGGGCACATTACTCGTATAGAAATCCTACAAACTGAAGGTTCTTTTGGTCACTCAATAGTCACTAACAAATCATCATTTCAGTACCTGGTTGATATATGAATTAAAAGGACCCGTCGCCCAGGTGTTGTACTTCGCCCCCGGCGGATGCCGAAGTGGATGCCGGGAGAAAGAGCTCGCCAATACTCCTTGACGGCCTTGTCAGCGCGGTGGCGTGCCGAGCTGGGCGTCCCGTAGGAATTTTGGCAAGGTGGTAACACGGGTTCGAATCCCGTTGGGGTCGCCAGAATTTCCGATTCAGAGAACTGCCTCCATCGAGATCACATCTTCATCGAGGGTGCGCCGGCACCCCAGCCGTGATCATTCCCCCTGCGGATCACGGGCGGGGCGCCGGTTGAGCAGGGGATCAGCGACCTTTTTTGCCCTTGCCCTTGCTGGTATTGCCGTCGTCACCGTCGTCGTTGTTGCTTCCGCCGTCGCTGCCGCCATCATTGCCGGTATTGTCGCTGCCGCCATCGCCATCGCTGCTCCCCCCGCCGCCGCCCGTCCCGGGCATGCCGCTCAGTTCCGTCGAGGTCTGACGGAGGGAGTTGTCGAGATGCTTGCTCACGGTCGCGACGGAGAAAATGAGGACCGCCGCGACGGTGCCGGCGATGAGGGCGTATTCGATCGCGGTGACACCCTTCGAACACCGCCAAAGCTCGGAGAGATTCTTTTGGATGCGTGCTTTCGGCATATTCTGTGGCCTTCAAACCAAAGGGTGGGTCGTGCATTACAACCAAAACATGCAATGCCCTTAGGTTCGTCAACCTAGGCTGAAATCCTTCACAGGTTATTAAGAAATCGGGCCAAATTCGCCTCGAATGCCGCCAGGGGCGGAGCGGCCGTTGTTGACCCGGCCACCGCCCGCCCGTCACTTGAGTTTCCACTCCTGCGCCAGGCGCCTGGCTTCTTCGACCTGAGCGGTGGTCATCCGTGCGGCGAGCCGATCGCGTCCCCGCGCGGCAGTGGCCCGGGTGTGCCCGGGTTCGGAGCGGACGGCGGCCAGGTCGAACCACTTGTAGGCCTGCACGAAATCCTGAGCCACGCCATGGCCGCGCTCGTACATCAGACCGAGGTTGTACTGGGCGAAGGCATGGCCCTGTTCGGCGGCCTTGTGACACCACACGAACGCTTCCTCGTCATCCTGGGGCAGGCCCAGGCCCTGCCGGTACATGTCGCCGAGGCGGAACTGGGCGGCGGCGTTGCCGCGCTCGGCCGCCTTGCGATACCACTTCACCGCTTCGGGGTAGTCCCGGCGCACGCCCTGGCCGGCCTGATACATGGCCCCGAGATAGAGCTGGGCCTCCGCATCGCCGCGTTCCGCCAGCGGGAGCCAGGCGCCCAACGCGGCGGTATAATCGCCGCGATTGTAGGCCGCCGACCCGTCCTCGATCGCTCCGCCCATGGCGGATGCGCCAAGGGCCGCCACGAACATCAGTCCGACCACGGTTGTCCTTGCCCCGGCACCGGTTGTCATCCCCACCTCCCGGTTTTTTCCTGCCACAGAACAATGGTTCAAATTCTAGTGGAAAACCCCGGCGGTGGGCAGCCCACTTCTGATGTTCAGGGACGTCGTTTTCGGCTTGCGTAATCGGGTGCAAAGATGTAAATGAGAAGCATTCGCAATTCAACGAGTGTCGAACCTGAGCGAGCCCGGTGTGGCCACCTTCCGACCCATGATCGCGTATCCCGCTTGCTCCCAGCGCGCAGTTTCCTCCGGTGCGCCGTGCGGGAACGCGTCTGACGCTTGGGTCGCAGGGCAGCGCCTGCCGGGCCGCTCAGGCGTCCGACCGCATCCGCAGGCGGTGGGCGTAGCTGCGTGACAGCGGGTCGAATTCCCGCGTCTTGCCCTGGGTGTCGAGGGCGGCGAGAAGGGCGCCTGATCCTCCAACCGGTGATGGTCACGAAGGGGCCCCGGTTCGCCGGGGCCCTTTTTGATTCAGGGGTGTGCCCGGCGTTCCCGGTGCCGTCGTCGCGGCGCGGGCCGTGCGGCTGTGCCGAAGCGGAATATTTGATACCTTTGGCGCCGAGGCTTGGTTGCCGGAGGAAACCGGAACATGCTGGGCATTCTGTTGCAGAGGGAACGTGTGCTTGTCACCGCCGGCCTCGCCCTGGTGACTGCACTGGCCTGGGCCTATACCGTGCTGGGTGTCGGCATGCCCATGTCGGCGTGGACCATGACGCAGATGGACCGCGCCATGACGATGCCGACGCAGCCTTGGACCCCGGTTTACGGGGTCCTGGTGTTCCTGATGTGGTGGATCATGATGATCGCGATGATGCTGCCGAGCGCGGCTCCCGTGATCCTGCTGCACGCGGCGATCGTGCGCCGGGCGGGAAGCGGTGCGGGGTTCCAAACGGCGTTCTTCGTCACCGGCTACGTCGTCATGTGGGGGGCGTTCAGCATCGCGGCCACGGCACTGCATTACGGCCTCGACCGGACCGGCCTGTTGAACCCGATGATGGCGCTGGGCGGCGGGACCAGCGTCGGACTCGTCCTGTTGCTGGCGGGCGTCCACCAGTTGACGCCGCTCAAGCGTTCCTGCCTCGACCGGTGCCGCAGCCCCGTCGGTTTCCTCACCCGCTACTGGCAGCGCGGCGCATGGGGTGCGTTCCGCATGGGGCTGCGGCACGGTGTGTTCTGCCTCGGCTGTTGCGCGTTCCTGATGGTGTTGCTGATCGCGGGCGGGATCATGAACCTGTATGCCATCGTCGGCCTCGCGCTTTACGTCGCCATCGAAAAATTTTGGCTGCACGAGGTGTGGTCGGTGCGGATCGGCGGACTCGCGTTGATCGGCGCGGGAGTGTATTTTCTCGTGGCCGCGTGACGCGTTGGGAGGGAATCGAACCATGATCGACTGGTACCTGGAAGGTGAATCGTTCGGGAACTGCAACTGCAATTACGCCTGCCCATGCCAGTTCGAATCCGTGCCGACGGAAGGCGATTGCGGCGGCTTCGAGGCGGTGGAGATCAAGAAGGGGCATTTCGGCGACGTGACCCTGGACGGGCTGCGGTTCGTGCTGATGTTCCGCTGGCCGGGGCCGATCTTCGAAGGGAAAGGGGAGATGCAGGTCATCGTCGACGAGCGCGCCGACGAACGGCAGCGCGAGGCGCTGGAAACCATCGTCACCGGCGGCGAAACCGACGAAGCGGCGACCCATTGGTGGGTTTTCCGCGCGATGTCCGACACGCTGCACGAGACGCTTGCCAGGCCCATCCATTTCTCCTGCGATATCGACGCGCGCAAGGGAAAAGTCAGCGTCCCCGGCGTCCTCGAGGCGGAGGGCCGGCCCATTGCGAACCCGGTGAACGGAGATCCCCATCGCGTCCAGATTCGCCTGCCGCAAGGGATCGAGTTCGAGGTGGCGGAAATCGGCTCCGGCACCGCCCGCATGACCGGGGCCGTTCGGATGGAGAACAAGGACAGCTACGGGCAGTTCAATATCCTGCGCCACACCGGGCGGGGGATCGTCCGAGCCGCCGGGTAGTCGGGCTTGGCGCCCCGGGGTCGGCACAACAGGTGCAGGTCAGTGGCGGGACGTCTTCGCCGGACCCAGCACTGAACTAACCACCCCGTGCACGCGGGCAGGTCGGGCGGTCATCGCCCGATCCAACGCCTGGCGCCGGCGTCGAACAGCGCGTCAAAGATCGCGCAGTCCCGACCGTTATCACCCGCGCAACGGTCCGCCAGATTGCCAAGCGCCCGGTCGAGCCGCCTGAGGTCGGCCAGCTTGCGCTTCACGCCCGCGCGGTGACGGAGGGTGGCGGCCCTGACGTCGGCGCAGGTGTAATCGCCGTTGTCAGCGAGCACCAGAAGTTCGCGCACTTCCTCGATGGTGAAGCCGAGTTCCCGGGCCCGGCGGACGAAGGTGAGACGTTTCACGTGGTCCCCGCCGTAACTCCGATGCCCGCCCGCGGTGCGTGGCGGGACCGGCATCAGGCCGGCCCGCTCGTAGTAGCGGACGGTTTCGACCCGGCAGCCCGCCCGCTCGGCCAGTGCCCCAATGGTCCACCCGTAACGCATTGATTTATCGTCTTTCATTTTGGCTTGAACCTGTAGCAACTACAGGGTGGATGATGACTCCTGCGTTCCAGAACCGCAAGGAGGTCCCCATGGCGGAACAAAGGCAAATCGAAATCTTCAGCGCCGGCTGCGCCGTTTGTGAAGAAGCTATTGCGCTTGTTCGCGGCATCGCCTGTCCGTCGTGCACCGTGACGGTTCGCGACATGGGTGACCCGGCCGTCGCCACCCGGGCGGCCGAACTGGGAATCGGCACGGTTCCGGCGGTGGTCGTCGACGGCGCACTTGCCGCCTGCTGCACCGGCAGGGTCGGCGCGGACGCCCTTCGTGCCGCGGGCGTGGGCCAGCCGCTGCCATGAGAGACCGCACCAGGTTCAAGACCGGGCTTGCGTGCACCTGCACGGCGGCACTCTGCTGCCTGACGCCGATCCTGGTGGTCGCGCTGGGCGCTGTTGGGTTGTCGGCGGCGGTGGGCTGGCTCGATTACGTGCTGCTGCCCATTCTTGCCGTTTCCGCGGGCATAACCATACATGCCGCAATTCGCCTTGGCAGGATGAAACGCCGTGTCCGAACGACGCTCGATGCTGACCTGTCCTGACTGCGGGCACCGTGCGACGGAGACGATGCCTGCGGACGCCTGCCAGTATCTGTACGATTGCAGGGGCTGCGGTGTGGTCCTGAAGCCCAAGCCCGGCGACTGTTGCGTGTTCTGTTCCTACGGCTCGGTGCCTTGCCCGCCGGTCCAGGCGCAGCGCTGCGGGCCGGTGACGTAAGACATCGACGCGGTTCTCCTGCCGTCACTTCCGCCCGCTGTCGCCGTCCCCCCCTCGCGAGAACGCGGCCGCATATTCCGTTCTTCAGGACGTCGGCGCCTTCAAAAAGCCGCGTTCCTGCCCAAATCTTCCGCCCCAAGAGAACCGCCCGGTAGCGTGTGCAGGCGTCCGGAATGGCATCCGTATTCACGCGTTTCGCATGCGCGCGCGGCCGCGCCTCCCGCCGGGAGGCCGGAGGCAATTGCAGGGAAAGGTTGAACGATTGTGTCAAGCAGGAGCAGGATATGAGCCCGTCAATTGGACTACGCAATTTGATTCGTTTCTCCTCGCCTGCGGCGAGCGGCGGCGGGGCATCCGCCACCCCCGCATGGCGCGCGCTGCTGGCCCTCGCGTTCGTTTTTTCGCTCGCCACGGGCGCTTGCGCGCAATCCAGCTCGGAGTACAAGCCGGAACCGGGCGAGGCGGGCAAGGACGTCGTCTGGGTACCGACGGATTCGCCCCTCGTCGAAAAGATGCTCGAGATCGCGAAGGTGACGCCGGACGACTATCTCATCGACCTCGGCTCCGGTGACGGCCGTACCGTCATCGCCGCGGCGAAGAGGGGGCTGACGGCGCACGGGATCGAATACAATCCCAAGATGGTCGACCTCGCCAAGAAACACGCCGCCGCGGCCGGTGTCGCCGACCGCGCGAGCTTCGAGAAGGCGGACATTTTCGAAAGCGATTTTTCGAAGGCTTCCGTTGTTACCATGTTCCTGCTCGAGGATATCAATATCAAGCTGCGGCCGAAGATCCTTGGCTTCAAGCCGGGGACCCGGATCGTCTCCAATACCTTCACCATGGGGGACTGGCAGGCCGACGAAACCGCGACAATCAAGAATTGCGTTTCTTGGTGCACGGCGCTCCTGTGGATCGTGCCGGCGAGGGTCCAGGGGACGTGGCGTCTCGGCGAGCAGGACCTTGTGCTGAAGCAGGAGTTCCAGATGCTGTCCGGCCAGCTGGGTAATTCCACCATCATCGACGCCCGCATGAAGGGAAACGAAATCTCCTTCACCACGGGCGGACAAAAGTATGTGGGCACCGTTGACGGCAACGGGATGTCGGGAACCATCGCCGGCAGCGGGACAAACTGGTCGGCCCGGAAGTAGCATAAGGGCCAAACGGGTGGGCTCGGCCGCCGGCCGGTACGATACCGGCGGGCGGCCGCCACGTTGACGCGGCGGCAGGGGTTCTTTAAACCTCCGCGCACGTTCTCCGCCCGGAGCCTCCGACGAGTCCATGTCCGCCGCCCCTCCCATCCTCGGCCTGATTTCGCTGTTAGGCCCGGCAGTCATGTGGCGCCCGGCGTAACCGCAGCCGAAGAACCGCTCGCCGCTCACCGGGCGGAAGAGGCGCTGGCCGCGCTCGAGCTCGACCCCGCGCGCCGGGGGGCCAATCTCTCGGGCGGTGAGAACCGCCGCACAGCGACCGTCTTCACTACGGCTTGACCGGACGGGCCTCCTGAACCCGATGATGGCCCTGAGAGACATGAATAGCGTCGGGGTCGTCCTGCTGGCGGCGGGCGTTCACCAGCTGACGTTCCTCAAACGGGCGTGCCTCGACGGCCGGCGACGGCGGGCACGGGACGTTCGGGAAGGCTGAATGACATACGGAGCAGGAGCAGGACATGAGCCCATCATTCGGAATTCGCACAGGATTTTCTCATCGAGCAAGGCCGGCCGATGGTGCCGGCGGCACGCGTACATGGAGCGCGCTGCTGGCCCTGGCGTTCGTGCTTGCCTTTACCCAGGCTGCCTGCACTCAGTCCACCACATCCCAGACCGAATCGGAGTACAAGCCGGAACCCGGTGAAGCGGGCAAGGACGTCGTGTGGGTGCCGACCGATACGTCCCTTGTCGAAAGGATGCTCGATATCGCGAAGGTGACCCCCAACGACTATCTCATCGATCTCGGGTCCGGCGACGGCCGCACCGTCATTGCCGCGGCGAAACGGGGGTTAACGGCCCACGGGATCGAATACAATCCCAAGATGGTCGACCTCGCCAAGAAGCGTGCCGCCGAGGCCGGCGTCTCCGACCGCGCGACCTTCGAGAAGGCCGACCTGTTCCAGAGCGATTTTTCCAGTGCCTCGGTCATCACCATGTTCCTGCTCGAGGACATCAACCTGGAACTGAGGCCGACGATCCTCGACCTCAAGCCGGGGACCCGGATCGTGTCCAATACCTTTACCATGGGCGACTGGGAGGCGGACCAAACCGAACGGCCCTCGATGTGCGTTTCGTGGTGCACGGCGCTCCTGTGGATCGTACCGGCGAAGGTCGAGGGGACGTGGCGCCTTGGCGAGCAGGATCTTCGCCTGTCCCAGGAGTTCCAGATGCTGAGCGGCCGGTTGGGGTCATCGTCCATTGCGAGCGGACGCTTGAAGGGCAAGGAGATTTCGTTCATCGCCAAGGGTGTCCGCTACGTGGGCACGGTCTCCGGCAACAGGATGTCGGGCACTATGGTAGGACGGGACGGGACCTGGTCGGCCGAACGCCGCTGACCGGCGCCTGCCGGTCCGTTCCTTGACGGAACGGTGCGTTGACGCGGCGGCACGGGTTCTCTAAACCTCCGGGCACGTTCTTCGCCCGGAGCCTCCGACGAGTCCCATGTCCGCCCCACCGCCCATCCTCGGCCTGCGCGACGCGAATCTCGCCTTCGGCGACAAGCGCCTGTTCGAGGGTCTGTCGCTGTTCCTCGGCGTCCGCGACCATGTCTCCCTGATCGGGGCCAACGGCACCGGCAAGTCGACCCTGATGAAATGCCTGATGGGTGCGCTGGAGCTCGATGGCGGCGAACGCTTCGTCAAGCCCGGCACGGTCATCGCCCATGTGCCCCAGGACGTCACGGTCGGCGCGGACGAAACCCTTCTGGATTTCGTCGTGCAACCCGGGGGCCATATCGCGCCCGGGGTGAGCGCCGCGGAGGAGCCACTGGCCCACCACAAGGCGGAAGAGGTGCTGGCGGCCCTCCAGCTCGACCCCGCGCGCCGGGGCGCCTTTCTTTCGGGTGGCGAGAACCGCCGCGCGGCACTGGCCCGCGCGCTGGCGCACGACCCCGACGTGCTGCTGCTGGACGAGCCGACCAACCACCTCGACCTCGCCGCCATCCAGTGGCTGGAAGGGGTGCTGGCGCGGTTTCGCGGCGCCATGGTGGTGATCAGCCACGACCGCGCCTTCCTCAACGCCATTTCAACCGCGACCGTCTGGTTGCAGCGCCGCCGGCTGCTGCGCATGGACCGGCCGTTCGCCGCATTCGAGGAGTGGTCCGAGGAGATTCTCGACCTCGAACTGAAGGAGCAGCGCAAGCTCAACCGGATCATCGACCGCGAAACCCAGTGGCTGCACCGCGGCGTTACCGCGCGGCGCCGGCGCAACCAGGGGCGGCTGCGCAACCTCGAGGCCCTGCGCGCTGCTCGCCGCCGGCGCGACGTCCTCGGCGCCAAGGTCAATCTCGCGACCGGGGAGGGACCGCCCGCCAGTCAACTGGTCTGCGAGATGAATCACGTGCACAAGCATTTTCTCAATATCGCTGGCGACCGCGTTGATATCGTGGGAGATTTTTCCACGCGGATCCTTTGCGGGGATCGCGTCGGCATCATCGGCCCGAACGGCGCCGGAAAGACGACGCTGCTGCGCATGCTGCTGGGCGAGGAGCCGGCCGACAGCGGGCGCATCAAGATGGGCGCTCGGACGGAGATCGCCTATTTCGACCAGGCGCGGCGCGATATCGACCCGCGCCTCACGCCCTGGCAATACCTCTGCCCGCAGGGCGGGGACCAGGTCAACGTGCATGGCCGCAAGCGCCACGTCGTCGGGTACCTGAAGGACTACCTGTTCGATGAGGACGATTCGCGCTCCCTGATCGCGACCCTGTCGGGTGGACAGCGGAATCGGCTGATGCTGGCCAAGGTACTGGCGCAGCCGTCCAATCTTCTGGTGCTGGACGAACCGACCAACGACCTCGACATGGATACCCTCGACAAGCTTCAGGACGCGCTCGAAGCCTATGACGGGACGCTGCTGGTGGTCAGCCACGACCGGGATTTCCTCGACAGGCTGACGACCAGCCTGATCGTTCTCGAAGGCGACGGTATCACTCGGGAGTATGTCGGGGGTTACCAGGACTACCTGCGGCAGCGTGCACCGCCGCAGGTGCGTCAGGATGCGCTCGCGGTAAGGAAAGCGTCCGGGACCGCCGACGGCGATCGGTCACCCCGGCCCCCGACGAAGCTGTCCTACAACGACGCCCGTGCGCTGGAGCGGTTGCCGGGGGAGATAGCCGCGCTGGAAGGGGAGGTCGCCGCACTCACGGCGCGACTCGGCGATGCCGATTTGTTCACCAGGAATGCGGCGGCCTTCCACGCGGCCGCGGCGAGGCTCGAAAGCGCCAGGGCCGAACTGGCGGTCAAGGAGGCGCGCTGGTTCGAACTGGAAACCTTGCGCGAAAAGATTGAAGGCGTGCGCGGATGAGGCCGGGGCGGCCGCAAACCGTTAACCATGACTTGAGCAATACTGCCGTGTGTGATGCTCGTGATGGAATCATCCAAGTAAAAGGGATCGGGACTTCATTACATCGAAAATTCATATTAAAATTATAATAAGTTTGCGCCTTCCATTTAAGGAGGGCGACCTGAGAAAGGTCCCGAAGTCATGGAAACTCCCGCGACGGAGACCGTTACCGATATCGTGCGCCGGCATGTCCGCACGACGCCAGAGGCGCCGGCACTCATCGCCGAAGGGCAGGATTCGCTGACCTACGGCGAACTCGCGCGCCAGGTGGACCGGATCCAGGATCGGCTTAATTCCCTTGGTTTTGGCCGCGGCGATCGCATCGCGACCGTCGGTGGCAACGATCCGGCCACGGCGGCGCTGACGGTAGGCATCTGGGGATGCGCCGCAGCCGTACCGATGAACCCGGTGCTTTCGGTGGGCGAATTCGCCATCTACCTGCGCGACCTCAAGGTTCAGGCGGTGGCCGTCGATGCGGAGCTGGATACGCCGGTCCGTGGCGTCGCCCGGGACCTGGGCTTGCCGGTTCTGGAGGTCGAGCGCATCGACCGCAATGTCGCCGGGATGATCGACCTTCGGTCGGACACACAGCCCCGCCAGACGGTTCGGCCGGGCCCGTCGCAACTCGAGGACCTGGCCATGGTCCTCACCACCTCGGGAACGACATCGCACAGCAAGGTGGTGCCGATTACCCAACGCCAGCTCGCGACCAAGTTTGCCCGAAGCGCAGGGGTTTACAATCTGACGGCGGCCGATCGCTGTCTGAACCTGATGCCGTTGTTTCACGCTCATGGCCTCTTCGCCCTCGGACACGAACTGCTCACGGGCGGAAGCTTCATGATATTGCCGGAGTTTTCGGCGGATGCCTTCTTCCGGCTGCTCGAGACGCTGGAGCCGACGTGGTACACGGGCAGCTACACGTTTCACATGGCGATCCATGCGGCGGCGGCGCGCCATGCCGAAGCGGTCGAAAAGTCGCGTCTGCGTTTCTTCAGGACTGCGTCCGGCCATCTCGATCCCCGAATTGCCGAGGAGCTCGAAACCATATTCCGTGCGCCGATCATGACGAACTACGGCTCGACCGAAATCAGCAGCATGTGTTGCACGCCGTTGCCGCCGGGGATCCGCAAGCCGGGAACCGTCGGATTCCCATTCGGCGCCGAAGTCGCGATCATGGATTCCAACAACAAACTGCTCCCTCGCGGCGAACGCGGGGAGGTCGTCGTGGATCGCTCGCTGGATTTCGACGGGTATGAGAACGATCCTGCCGCAAACGCGCAGTGCTTCGTCGGCAAGTGGTTTCGGACGGGAGACGAGGGCTTCCTCGACGAGGATGGCTACCTGACATTGACGGGCCGCATCAAGGACATCATCAACCGCGGCGGCGAGAAGATTACCCCGTCGGAGGTGGACAAGGCGCTGATGGGCCACCCCGATGTCGCCGCGGCGGTGACCTTCCCGGTGCCCCACGCAACGCTTGGCGAAGAAGTGGCGGTCGCGGTGGTGCCAGAAAAGGGCGCCGCGCTGACGGACGAAACCCTGACTCACTTTCTGCGCGGCAAGCTCGCGCCGTTCAAGGTGCCGCGGCGTTTCGTTATCGTCGACGAAATTCCCAAGGGTCCAACCGGCAAGATACCGAGAAAGGACTTGGCCCGGGCGTTCGGTATGGTGACCGATTCAGCCACCGCCCGCCCGTCCCGTGCCGACGACCGGCCCCCGACCCCGCTGGAAGCACAATTGCAGCGCCTGTGGGCCGACGTCCTGGGGCTGGACCGTGTCGGCCTGTACGAGGATTTCTTCATGCTCGGCGGTGATTCCCTGCAGGCGGTGGACCTCTTCCTGCGTGTCGAGAAGGAGATGGGCCGGCGTCTTCCGCGTTCGGTTCTGTTTGAGGCGGGGACGGTGGTGAAAATGGCGGAACGCATCGAACAAGTGGTTCCGTCGCCCTGCATCGTCCCGATCCAGCCCAAGGGAGACCGGCCGCCGTTCTTCTGCGTCCACGACGGTAACGGGCAAGTCCTCAACTACCGGGAGCTGGCGCGGCTGATTGGGGATGAGCAGCCATTCTACGGCATCCAGTGCCGCGGCCTGGATGGCGAGGAAGAGCCCTTCGCCCGTATCGACGACATGGCGGAGCACTATGTAACGGAGATCAGGAAGGTCCAGCACGGGGGGCCCTATTATCTCGGCGGTTATTCCTTCGGCGGCCGGGTCGCCTATGTCATTGCCCAGAAGTTCCGGGCGAGCGGGGAAGAGGTCGCCTTTGTGGGTTTGATCGACGTCTACAGTCAGGCGGGACAGCGTCGCAGGGAAATGAAAAGCTGGCTCGCGCATCATCGGGATCGCATTCGGGCGCTGCCACCGCGTCAGGTGCCGGCCTACTTGTGGATGCGGACTGCCAACCTCGGCAAAATGGTATTCATGAGGCTGCGTCTCAAGAGCTATTCAGCCGCATGGAATTTCTTCAAGTCGCGTGGCCGTCCACTTCCGCGAATCCTGCGCAACCCGGTGCTGGCCAACGACCTCATTCGCCGCGATTACCGTGCACGCCCGTACGACGGCGACGCGACCCTATTCAAGGCGGAACTGTATGCTTGGGCGCACACCGACCAGCACGACGGGTGGTACGACTTAATCAAGGGCAAGCTTGAGATCCGGCCGATTTCCGGACGCCATTTCGAAATCGTGAATCAGCCCCATGTGCGGACATTGGCTCGGGAACTTGCGGACACGCTGGAAAAAGCACAGGCGGCCTTTACGGCGTCCGCACGACTGGCCTCCTAAGCTCACTTCGTTATCGGCCCGCGGTATTCACCCTGCCGTTTTTGACGAGGGACATCTCGCTAAAAAGCCCGATCAGGGATCCCGCAACGACACCAAGTCCCGGCGACCGTTGGCGTTCAAGCTTTGCCTGCGGGGCAATGTCATGAAAGGTGAGGTAGAGGATGCCCTCGGCGGCGAAGAGCCGGCCCCGGCGAGCAGGGCGGGCAGGAGGGCTTCAACCATTCCCGCTTCCCTGCCGTGCCGGTCCCCGCATCAGGCGATAATGGCCTTGGACTTGTAGCGCTGCTCCCACACCGGAATGACGTCCTTGTTGAACACGGCATCCGGCGTCACGCCCTTGAGCGCGTTGAGCACGCACTTGGTCGCCCAGATCAGGCCCGGGTGCAGGCCCGAGGCCAGGTTGCTCGACACCATATGCGGCGACAGCAGGACCTTGTGGCCCATCTTCAGCAGGCGCGAGTCCTTGGATAGCGGCTCGTCCTCGAACACGTCGAGGGCCGCCTGGGCCACCTTGCCCGAATCGAGCGCGTCGCAGAGCGCCTTCTCGCTGACCACCTGGCCGCGGGAATCGTTGATCAGGATGATGCCGTCCTTGCACTTGGCGACGGCCTTGGCGTCGAACATCTGGCGCGTCTCAGGGGTGAGCGTCACGTGGAAGGTGATGATGTCGGACTCCGCAAGCAACTTGTCGTAGGAAACCTTTTCGACGCCGTGCTCCTCGAAACGCGAGTCCGGGATATAGGGATCATGGGCGATCATGCGGCAGCCCCAGGGCCTGAGCAGCTTGGACACACGCCCACCGATGCGCCCGAGGCCAACGATGCCGACAGTGAGGCCGGGGTAGTCGTCCATCTCCCGCGATCCGAGGTAAAGCCCCTGGAGATCGGGGTTGCGCCAGTTGCCGGCCTTCATGTTCTCATCCCGCTCGCGCGCCTTCTTCAGCAGCGTGAGCATCATGGCGATGGTGCCCTCGGCGACACCGCCCCAGTTCGATTCGGTGGGTGCGTGAGTAACCAGCACGCCGAGCTGGGAGGCACCCTTGAGGTCCACGTCGTCGACGCCGATGGTGCATTTGGCGACGATGCGCAGGTCGTCGCCCGCGGCCTGCATGATTTTCTTGCTGATGGGCGAGGAGCGGATCGAGGTCCCCATCATGGCGACGGCGCCCTTGGCCATCTCGATCATCTCATCCTCGTTGTTGCCCTGCGGGTCGTGCCAGTCGGCCTTGCCGAGTACGAGGTCGAGACCGGCCGCTTCGAAGGCTTCCTGCCATTCGAGGCTTTCCTTGATGGGAGCGAAAACGAATACCTTGGGGCGCGGTGCCATGAGCTTCTCCCTGACTGGCTTGTGGTTGCTGGTCGTTATATTCTGTGAAAAACCGCAAGGCAAAGGGGAAAAGGATCGTGACGAGGCTGGCGGGCCGGGTGGCCATCGTAACCGGGGCAGGTAGGGGAATCGGCGTCGCCTACGCCAAGGCGTTGGCGGCGGAAGGCGCAAAGATCGCAGTCTGCGACGTGCTCGATCCGAACAATACGGTCAACATCATCCGCCAGCAAGGCGGCGAGGCGCTGGGCTTCCGTACCGACGTGACCGACCCCAAGGCCGTTAAGGCCATGGTCGAAGGCACCGTCGTGGCCTTCGGCAAGGTCGATATCATGGTCAATAACGCGGCGTTGTTTGCCGACCTGTCGAGCCGCAGTTTTCTCGACATTCCCTCCGACGAATGGGACCGGGTCATGACCATCAATACCCGCGGCGTGTTCGAATGCGCCCGTGCCGTGGTGCCCGACATGCGCAAGCGCCGATACGGCAAGATCATCAACATCGCCTCGGGCACCGTGTTCAAGGGCTCGACCGGGAAGATGCACTACGTCGCCTCCAAGGGCGCGGTGGTGGCGATGACCCGGGTCATGGCCCGCGAACTCGGCCCCGACAACATCTGCGTCAATTCCGTCGCGCCCGGCATGACCATGTCCGAAGGGGTGGCCGACAAGGAGGAATACATCAATTCCCGCACGCCCTCGACCCGCTGCTTCCCGCGCCACGAGCAGCCCGATGACCTGACCGGGGCGGTAGTGTTCCTGGCCTCCGGCGAAAGCGACTTCATGACCGGCCAGTGCATGGTGGTGGACGGCGGCGCCGCCATGCACTGAGGCGCCACGTTCCGCCCACCCGGTGCCGGGGCAGGCATTTGACCTGCTGTGGCGGCGATCCTATATACTGTGGCGAAGGAGGACCGGGGCGGTCGGATAGACCCCGGCGTGCGAGGAAGGCCATGAAAGTCAATCCGTTCGCCAACAACTTCGGGGCCGAGATCACCGGTATCGACCTGCGCGACCCGTCGCGGGAACTGACCGACGCGGTCTACCGCGCATTCCTCGATCATCAGGTCATCGTGGTGCGCGACCAGACCCTGTCGCCGCTCGAGCAGGTGCGCCTGTCGGAACGCTACGGCGAGCTGGAATGGCAGGAAAACTCCAAGCATTCCCATCCGGACCACGACAAGGTCCTGATCCTGTCCAACGAGATCCGCCCCGACGGCACTGCCGTCGGCGTGGTCGACGCCGGCGATTACTGGCATTCGGATTCGTCGCACCACGAACAGCCGGTGAAGATGACGATGTTGCAGTCCATCCACAACCCAAAGACCGGCGGCGACACCGAGTTCTGCAACATGTACGCGGTCTATGACGCGCTGCCCGACGATATCAAGGGGAATATCCGCGGCCGCTACGGCATCCACCACGTCTCCAAGGCGCTCAACCCGCGCGTCACAATCTCGCCGTCGCGGCCGGGCGCCAAGGACTTCTACGAGGAGCAGGCGAAGAAACGCCCGATGGTGCGCCAGCCCCTGGTGCGCACCCATGACGAGACCGGCCGGCAGGCGCTCTATGCCAGCCCG
>WHSO01000104.1 GCA_009380075.1 Alphaproteobacteria bacterium
CGCGCTGGCAGGCGGCGACACCTTTGCCGTGAAGAAGCCCGACCCGGGTCACGTGACCGGCCTGCTGGCGGCGCTCGGCGTCGGCGCGCATGAGGCGGTCATGGTCGGCGACAGCGGCAACGATGCCCTCGCCGCGCGGGGGGCGGGCCTGCCGTTCATCGCCGTGACCTACGGCTATTGCCAGGGAGCGATCGAGGACCTTTCGGCCGACGAACGGATCGGGCGCTTTGCCGACCTGCCCGATGTTGTCGCGCGCCTGGGCCTGAAGTCCGGCTAGGCTCCGGCTGCGGCGGCGTCCGCCAACCGGGTATAGCGCCAGATGCTGGCCGGCGGCAGGTTGATGCCGGCGAAGGCCACCTTGCGGCCGGCGATGCCGAGCTCCTTGCGCGGCAGCGGCGAGAACATGCCGTAGGTGTACTGCACGAAGCGGCCGCCGGGCGCGAGCATGGCGAAGGCACTTTTCACGATATCGTCGCGGACGCGGTTGGGCAGGCTCACCAGCGGCAGGCTGGACACCACCGTGGACACCTTCCCGTGGCAGGACTCCGGCAGGATTCGCTCGAGCCGCCGCGCGTCGCCATGGATCAGGGTCGCCTTGGGGAACCGCTGGGCCAGGTAGGCATGCATGAAGGAGTCGCGTTCGACCAGCACGAGGCGGTCTTCCGGCACGCCGGAAGTGATCAGCGCCCGGGTGACGGCGCCGGTGCCGGGGCCGAGCTCGACCACGACCTCGCCATCGCGGACGAGGGTTTCGCGCGCCATGCGGCGGGCGAGCGCCGGCGCGCTCGGCATGATGGCGCCGACCTTGAGGGGATTGGCCAGCCAGCGGCGCAGGAAAAAGGCGCATTCGCCCTCCCGGGACGGGCGGTTGACCGACGGCTCGGAGTCATTGATGACGGGATCGGAAAACATGGCGGTGAGACTATGACTTGGCGGAGGGAACGGAGGTCGCGGCTCCGCGCGATTGCTTCGATAACACGGTAAAAAAAGTATAACCGGGCGGGCGGGGTCGGGCCAGCACTTCCGCTGCCACTTATTCGGAAATTCGGTGACAAAATTGTGACTGTGCCGAGCGGCTTACATTAAGGACTCCGCGCCACCCGCACGTCCGGCTTTACGCCATTGGGGAACACCGGCGCGCCGGCGAATTCCGCCCAGACGAGGTAAATCCTGAGCCCGCCCATGTTGAGGTCGCCCTCGAGGCGGACGGGCACGGGCGGCATCTCGGGCACCACGCGGGCGAGCCAGATCTGCGGCGGATCGAGGTTGTCCTCGTCCCAGAAGCGGATGTACTCCCGCGGCTCGCGGAAACCGGAAATGCGCGTGATGTCGAACTGGCAGCGGTGGGCCGCGCCGGAATAGACCGAATACGGGGTATAGGGCAGCTTGCCCACGCCGAGATCGGAAAAGATCAGGTTGTAGCGCCGGTTGCCGTCGAAGATGAAATGGGTGCCGTTGCAGCCGCGGCCATTGGCGACGTCACGGGCGATCCGGAAGGAGATCGACAGGGGATCGATCGACGTCTCCGGCACGACCACCGGCAGGTTGCGCTTGGCGGCGCGGTGCTTGGTGTCCGGCGGGGTGCGCCGGATGGTGTACTTGCCGTTCTCGTCGAACGACAGTTGCATGGAGAGGTTACGTCGCGTGCTGAAGGTATCGACGTTGTAGAGTTGCGGCCGCACACCCTCGGCATCGAGGTTGCCGCCGGCGGCGAGGCGTGTCGACCAGCGCCAGAACAGGCGTGCGATTCCACGCGATTCGCCCTTGCCCAGGATGGAATAGGATTCGCTGCCCAGTGCGAAATCGACGGTGAAGGCGAAGATGTTGAGGCCGCCGACATAGGCGTCGTAACCGAGTTTGAGCACCCTTTCGCGGGACGGCGCGGGCGTTGACGATGCCGCTGGAGTAGGATCCGGCACCGGCGCGGCGGCCTTGGTATCGCCGTCGGCGCGCGCAGCATCGGCACCACCGGCCAGGATCATGACAGCGAAAAGCGGCGAAATCAGGCGATCAAATGGTGGTACGGCCCTCATGACAGGTCGAGAAATAGACATCCATTGCGGCCAAACGATGGCAGTGAGGCCGGATCGGCGGAAACCGGCGGCTCCCGGCGGGCTCCGGCCGCCTTGACACCACCGCCGCACGCCCCCTATATCAGGCCGACCCGAAGGGGCCCGGCGGGTCCGGGGGCGCTTAGCTCAGCGGGAGAGCACTGTCTTCACACGGCAGGGGTCGCTGGTTCAATCCCAGCAGCGCCCACCATCTTTTCAAATATGCGGATTGTCAGCGGGTGTCGGCGTGCTCGAACGGGCCACGGCGACAGATGTGATACGCGTGCGTGGACACGGTCCCGCCGCCCCAACGGCGCTGCCCGAACCGTCACTTCGCGGTGGTGGAACCCGCCTTGGATTTCTGGATCGAGGCCAGGGTCTGGCGATAGACGTCGACGTTGGGCCCGCCGAGTGCGACGGCACGCCGGGCCGCGGTCTCCGCGTCGGGGATATTGCCCATTTCAAGGCGCACATGGGCGAGGTTGTTGAACGCATCCCCCGCGTTGGGATGGTCGCGCGCGATCCATTCGAACAGCACCGCCGCTTCATGCAGGTTGCCCAGGTCATAATGGGTGTTGCCGATGCCCATGGCCATGGGAAGGTTGTCGGGCCAGTTTCGCGATCCCGCGATGTAGGCGGCCTGCGCCGCCTCGAACTTCCTGGCCTGCTCCAGTCCTGCCGCCGCCTGGAGGTAGCGGTCGAGGTCCGGCTCGACGGGAAGCTGGCCCGGCGCCAACACCAGGAGACCCCAGTAGTCGGCCCTCTGCCAGGTCCGCTCGAAGGTTTCCATCGGCATGGTCAGGCGCGGCGTCTTGCCCGAATGCAGGGTCAGGGTGCCTTCGTCCATGTCGTAGCCGACGACCACCGCGTAATGCCACTGGGGCAGGACCGGCAACGCAAGGTTCTGGAGGACGACGACGGGCTTGCCGGCGGCGATCTGCCGAAACAGGTCCCGCATTCCCGAAATCCGGTAGGCAACGCGCCCGTGACGGCGCGCCGCCGAGAGGATGTCCGTTGCCAGGCTGCCTTCCCGGCCCGGGGTATAAACCTCGGCCACGAGCGCATCCGGATCCACCTTGAGCCCGCTTGCCGCCAGGGCCATGGCCAGGGCAGCGGGGCCGCATTCCTTGGTCCGCTGCGCAAAGAATGGCGCGTCGATGACGTCGGCGGTCGGCGCGACCTCCCACGGCCGCTCCTTCAGACCGTCGGTCTGGGGGGTCGCACAGGCGGCAAGGACCAGACAGACCCCGGCCGCCCATGCTTTTACAGCCGCAAGGCGTTTACTTTGCGGAGCCCTTGTTCGTAAAGCCGAAGACATGAGTAAAGCCGAGGATGTCGGTGATGAGAAGGACGATGAAAATGACGAGAGCCACGCCGAGGATAGTCCCCAAGGCGCCCTGCCCTGCCGGCATCGTGTCGAGGTTGCCGGAGATCCGGGAAACCTCGGCATCAGACAGGCCGGCAACGCGGGCTTCCGCCTCGTCCGGCGATACGCCGAGCCTTTGCATCTGCGCACGAACGTCCTCGCGCTTCAAAAACGAGGTGATCCTGTCGCGCTGCGTCTGGACATCGGCCGAAGCGACGCGCTCGGTCGTTACCAGCTTGGCATTGGCAGCAGGAACGGCAACGCTGGCTGTCATGAACGATGCGATCGCCAGGATTGCGATAGACCGACGTTGTTCGCGAAGAAACCGCATGGATAGACTCCTTATTGATTGGTTATCGACTAAACGCGGCACCATTCTACATAAGAAATCGAGAGTTAGGGAGCCCAGGCTTTCCCTGCACACGGCAGATCACCACCGCGCGGGGGCTGCAGGGAAAGCCTGGGTTAGAACGTTACCTTATTCATGTTTGCCCCGGCTTGAGCCGGTTGTGGAATCCCTGCGGGTGATATCGGAAGCGCTTGACCTGCCGCCGGGGCCCGACGACGTCTCCGAAGATACCGAGACCGGAGTCGAGACCGGTACCGGGCGGTAGTAACCGTTGACGACGTCGCCGAGAGTGCGGGCCGCGATCAGCCCGTCGGCCTTCATCTGCAGGAACACCTCGCCCCAGCTCCGGCCTGCCAGTCGCGCCGCGGAAATCTTCTCGAGGTTCCACCGGGCGCCACGAGAGGCCGCTCCGGTGTCGAGATCGGATTCGCCCTGCGCCCACGACAGAGATTTCGCGATCATCCGGCTGCCGGGCGACAGTTGTTCGAAGCTGGATGCCGGCGCGACGTTCACCGTCCGGCCGGCATCGGGCGCGTCGCCCTGGGTTCCGGGCAGCCCCTGCGCGACGGCAAGGCCGGGGAGGCCCGGGGCGAGCATCACAAGGAACATCGCGACAGGTGTCAGTGCACGCAAGACCTTCTCCATGACTCGGGCTCAATGAATCGGGAAGTCGTCCGCACGGCGCCGGCCTCAGTTTGTTCCCTGACCGCATCTGTCGTGCGCGCGGTGGACCGGCGACCGCCGTTTCTGAGCTTGCCTTGCTGGTGCATGTCGTGGGTCAGTCGCGGTGCGCGGTGTCGCTGTTATTGTGCCGAAGGTGCGGTGTTATCGCGGGTTCCATTGTTACACCTTCGGGCGGGTGAATTCGTCCACACCCTAATCCGATCCCCGCGGACATAGGCGAGTCAACGTTGTGACAAAATTGTGGCAAAAGCGATGAATGCCACCCGTTGCCATGACGCTACCCTTGTTCCGCAATCTACGTGTGGATCGGCAGCAAGACGATGACCCGCAGGCCGCCGCGGGCGCGGTTCCGCGCCTGGATGGTTCCGCCGATGGATTCGACATTGCGCCGCGCGATCCACAGCCCCATACCGAAGTGGCCGGCATTGGGATCCACCCCACCAGGTTGGGACGTCGTGCCATGATAGGAAAAATAACGCTCGAAGATGCGCTCGAGGTTGTCGCTTTCGACCCCCGGGCCGCGGTCGGCGACCTCCAGATTCGCCGTATCGTCCTCGCGCGTGAGGGTGACGGTGATCTCGCTTCCCGGCGGCGCGAAACTCAGGGCATTGTCGAGGAGGTTCTCGACGATGATCTCGAACATGTCCTCGCTGCCGGCGACCACGACGTTCTGCGCGATATCGCCCCGAATACGCTTCATGGCGAGTCGCGCGGCCTCGCCGTAGGCGTCGAGCATGCGCCCGAGCAAGCGCGAGAACTCCACCGGGTCGCGCGGCGGACGGATCAGGTCGGCGATGGCCTCATCCATTTGACGGGCCGCGTTGACCAGGGTATCGAGCCGCTCCGTCGCCTTTTCGATCAGTTGCAGCGCACGCTGGCCACGTTCATCCGCCTGGGGCACCGACCGTTTCAGCGGTTCGAGCGACTGGGCAATGGCGGCAATCGGTGTCTTGAAGGCATGGGCATTTTCCTCCGCGGCGCTGTGTATGGCGTCCGCCGAAGCGGCCACGCGATCCACCATGCGATCGAATTCGCTCGCCACGCTTGTCAGCTCCGGCACCTGGTTCAGGTCCCTGAACGAAATGCCCCGGTCGCGGCTGTTGTCGCCGATGGCTTTTGCGAGCCGCGCAAACCCGTGGAGATTGCGCCAGATTCCGAAGAACAGCGACAGTACAAGGACCGCCATGATCAGGTAGATGACGATCGCGAACTTGGCTTCCGGGTTCTTCCAGTAAGGCTGCCCGATCGCCATGCCGACGGCATCGTCACCGCCGATGGATGTCAGCACGAACCAGCACCCCGCGTCGGTGGGAACGGCGACGAGCGAGCTCAGGATTTCCCATTGACCGGCGGGGTTGGTGTACCTCGTTGCCAGGGTGCGATTGCCGGCACAGGAATTCTCGAGCTCGTTGAATATGCCCGTTCTCACGAGGTGTTCGCGCTCATCGTCCAGGTAGGCTGCTGAGACGGCGGGCTCCGACGCCACGTAGAAAAACCCGGCGGGCGTGGCCGGGGCCTTGGGCCGGAACAGCACCTTCACTTTCGTCGATCCGCTCACCATTTCGCTCAACTGCTTCTGGAGGTCGGGAAGCTGGCCGCCGCCGAAGCGACGCAGCGACGGCGACAGAGCGACGGCGATCAACCGGCCCTGCTCCTGGATGCTCTGGATCAGGAGCTCCGTCTTTTCGCGGCTGGCGGCACGAAGCTCGAAATACACGATGGTCGGGCAGGCGACGAAGATGACGACGAGAATCACGGCGTTCACGGCAAGCGAATTGAAGATGGGCCGCAGCCTTAGCCGTCTCTTTATGGGGCGTTCAGTCATGCCGCCAGCGATACCCGAACCCCGGGTAATTCTCGATCTGGTCGAATTCCGGGTCGATTTCACGGAACTTCTGCCGGATCCGCTTGATGAAGGTCCGCACGTTCGTCTTGTAGCCCTCCGGCCCGACGCCCGCCGCAAAGCCGCTGCCGCGCACGTGGTCGTAGAGGTCGCGGTAACGCAGATCCTGCCCCGCGTGCGTGGCGAGCAGATGGACCATGCCGAACTCGTTGAAGGTCAGGGGAACCTCTGCCGCCCGCCATGACGCGCGGCCGGACGTGGGATGCAATTCAAGGGTACCGACGCGCACCACTTCCGGACTTACCGCAGAGCCGGATTCCGGCTCGCCTCCCCCTTTCGCGCCGTCGAGAATCAATTCGATCCGACGCCGAAGGATATGAAAGCTGCGCGATTTTTCGACGAAGTCGACGGCGCCGGTCGCGAGCGCCGCTTCTTCGTAGACCTGATCGGACAGAAGGGTCAGAAAGATCGTGGGCGTGCTCACCCCTTGGTCGCGCAAGCGACGCAGAACCTCGATCCCCGACAGGCCCGGCATCTTCCAATCCAGCAGGATGAGGTCCACCTTTTCGCCCGACAGCAGGAAATCGAGCACCGTCTGCCCACGCTCGAACGAAAAAACCTCGAACTCGGCGTCCTTCAGGTTCTGCTCCACGGATTCGCGGAACAGGTCGTCATCGTCCACCAGTGCGATACGTGCCATGTCTCAGTTCTTCTTTTGCGTCGATGCGGCGTTCGCCTGAAGGCGTCCCAGACATTCCGCGTCTTTCTGGGTGGAGCCGCTGTCCTTGTAGAATTTGTACGCAAGCGAGCGAAAATCCTGACTCTTGATGTCGAAATAGAAGAAGATATCGACCTTGCAGGCTCTGCCCACGTACTGCCATACCATCGCCGGCGGCTCTTCGCGCACGGAGGACGGCTGGCCCAGGAAGGCGACGAGTTGCTGCTCGCTTTTCCCCACAAGGGTCTTGGGCGAAACGATGGCCGGCGTTTTCTTCGTCGGCTTCGGAGGTTCCTGCGGGATGCTGTACTCCGGCGGAGGCCGGGCGGCCGTTTCGATCTGGCTGCACCCGGCCAGAATGAGAAACACAAGAATGTGTCGGCCCAGGAGTCTCTCTACACGAAATCCCATGTGGGGCCCTTCTTGCTAACCCTGAGGGAAATTAAGGCAAGTCGACTGTTCCACCCATCGCGGACGGCCCCTCAAACAGCTTGGGTGGAATGCTAGAGTAGGACGTAGGATTACGCCAGTACCGGCACATGCCCGCCGCTTGTTCCCCCGGCCGTGGCCTACGCGAATTGGGACGGGGCGCCGAAGTATCCGTCCGAAAATGCGATGGCGCAGCGAACCAAGCGATGAACGGAGGTTCGGTCGAATAATGTCGTTCCTCCGGCGTCTATGAACAGAGCAGACCAGAGACGGGTTCCTCGATCCCAAACCCGGGCGAAGGAAAATTTCCATAATCAAGAAGGACGACGCACGACCCATGCACGCTGGCGGGAGTGTCCGGCCCTCATGAAAACCATGGCGCGACGGCATTTCCTGGGCCGGGCGCTGATGATGGGCGCAGCAGGACTGATCGACCCGCGGTTCGTGTTGGCGGCC
>WHSO01000004.1 GCA_009380075.1 Alphaproteobacteria bacterium
CCGCGTACCGTAACCGCGTACCGTAACCCGCTTACCTGTTGTCACCTGAGGGGCGGGGGGAACTCCCCCGCCCCCTCTTTTTGCAATGTCACCGGAACCCGGTACCGCCTCAATGCCCTGAAAAGAAACTGGCGCGCCCGGTCCCATACGGTGGCGGTATTTAGCCCTTGAAGCCGGAATAATTGTTCTGGCACTCTCGACAAGACATCAGAACATTGTGGGCGGGTGACGTCAGTGCCGGACGGTCGGCTGTTTCCGAAACCTCAAAAAGCCCAACGTCTCTGGGTCGGCTCGATCGCGCCGCTGCTTGTGGCGTTGCTGCTGCTCGATCTCCCGCTCGGTCTCCTCTATGGCCTGAAAGCAGAGCTTCGCCACCTCTCCCATTCGAACTCCGGCTCTTCCGCTGACGTCGTCAGCCTGGCCTACAGCACCAATAGCATGCCTCCGGCGCTGGCGATCAACACCGGGCCTGAGGACGCCTTGTCCCCGCGCTCGGTCGATGTGTCCCAGTGCCATGTCTGTCTGTGGCATTCGTCGACCCGGTTATTTTCCCGATCCGATCTGGATATTCGTCGAACGACGTTGTTTACGTCGAGGGCGAATTCATTCGACCACCGCCCCGCTCCTACGACCCGCTCGGTCCTCCTTCCGCACATCTCTGAGGCGATCGCTCCCGGCGGCCTGTATTGACACGCCCGCTTCATGCCCGCGGCGGCGAGTGCCGCAGGCCGAAGACGGCGTAAAACACGCCGTCAATGCACGTGCCGTGGCCCCGTAAGCGGGCCGGCGTTTCGCGCATTCCGGACGACCGGACGATACGTCTCGCAAGGTCGCTTGAATCACTCATTCGCGTTCGCATTCGCACGGCACTCGTCCGATTTCGGGCGAAGCGATGCGTATCGCGTTTCACCGTCGCGCATCATTCGAATGCAGGAAAGGAAGTCCCATGAGCAGCAACCAGGACAACTTCAGGGTCGGCAAGACCACACCTTCGCGGCCCGGCAAATTGACGATCATCGGCCTGATCGGCGTGTTGATCGGATTTTTTGTGATCATGTACTCGGCGAACAAGGACTATGTGGAAACCCAGAAAAAGGAGCAGCAACCGAAGGCCGCACCCACCCAGACACAATGACCCTCTCGCGGCCGCAAGAATCAGGTCTGAAGCGGCGGGTAGCCCAAAGCCGCCTGAAAGCCGGACTCACACATTGGGACCTGACTCCATGGAGCTCCCCCCGGACCCGCACATGGTTACCACAGCGGAGATGGCACGACGTGTTTTGACCTGAGGGGCGGAGGGTATCCTCCGCCCCCTTTCTCTTCCGGTTTCCGGCTTCTGCGCCGCCGCGGCCGGGCCGCCGGACAGGGCCCGGAACCCGCGGAATCGCCATGTTTCGGCCATGATCGGCGGACATACTCACTTGCAGGACGACCTGCCTGGGAACCGCCCGACGTGACGGGCGCAGCCGCGGCGACGGATATGATCCGGGCGTACGTGTAAGTAAGAGCGGGATTCATGTTATCCGTACGGCGGGTCGGTGCCGGTTCCGCATCGGTGGCGTAAATGCTCTCTATCGCCCCCGCCGGGCGACATTTTGATTGCCGTGCGCGGCTGAGACCATGCCTGACCCGTCGGTGCTGGTGCCCCTTTCAAGCCTCTTTCGATCCGGCCCCGCGGATGCGCCGTCACGCGCGCGCGCCGTCGCCGGTCAGGACACCCCCATATGAATGTGAAAGTCGTCACCGCCGGTGTGGCCGCACTCGGTCTCGTGCTTGGTGCGTATGCGTATCGCGAACCGCTGACGAGTTCGATCACCGGCCTGTTCAAGGGAAAGCCGGAGACTGCCGCGGTCGCGCCACGCGATAACGGCGGGACCCCCGCCGCGCGCAAGGGACGGCGCGGCAGCGGCGGCGGCGGCGTATCGGTGACCGTCGCGACCGTCGAGATGAGCTCGACGCCGCAACTTCTTACCGCTATCGGCACGGCGCAGGCGATCGCCACGGTCGGCGTCAAGGCGCGGGTCGACGGCCAGCTCAATCAGGCCTTTTTCGAGGAAGGCCAGGTGGTGAAGAAGGGCCAGACGCTGTTCCAGATCGATCCCCGGCCCTTCCAGGTCGAGTTGCGCCAGGCCGAGGCCAACCTCGCCCGCGACCGTGCCCTCTACGACAAGACCAGGGCCGAACTGGCGCGCTACAAGGAGCTGGTCGACATGGGCTATGCCTCCCAGCAGAAGTATGAGGACGTCAAGGCGGCCAATGCCGCGAGCGGCGCCGTCCTCGCTGCGGACGCGGCGGCGGTCGACCAGGCCAAGCTGCAGCTTGAATACACCAACATCAAGGCGCCGATCGACGGACGCACCGGCAGCCTCCTGGTCAGCGTCGGCAATCTGGTCAAGGCCAACGATACGAACCCGCTGGTCGTCCTCACCCAGTTGAAGCCGATCTACGTCACGTTTTCGGTGCCGGAGCAGTATCTGCTCCCGCTCAAGGCGCTGATGGCCACCCGGCAGGTTCAGGTGGACGTCACCATCGGCGGCGACAGCGCGCTCAAGCACCAGGGCATATTGACCTTCATCAACAGCACGGTGGACGCGACGACCGGCACGATTCAGCTCAAGGCGACGTTTCCCAACGACGACGAGGCGCTGACCCCCGGCGCCTTCGTCAACCTGTCCCTGACGATCCGCGAGCGGCCAGAAGCGATCCTGATCCCGACGGCGGCCCTGCAGGTCGGCCAGAGCGGTTCGTTCGTGTGGGTCGTCGGTGACGATAACAAGGTTGCAGTGCGACCGATCAGGGTCGAGGAAACCACCCATTCCCACAGCGTGGTTTCGGCCGGCCTGAAGCCCGGGGAAAGGGTCGTGACCGACGGGCAACTCAACCTTGTGCCGGGCGCATCGGTCCGGGCGCGCAGCGCGGGCGACAGCGGCGAGGGCGCGCGTGCGCCCGAAACCGCGGCGACCTCGGCGGCGGCGGGCAATGGCGGCAAGAAGCGAAAGAAGAAGCGGCCGGAGGGAGACGGCTGATGACCCTTCCCGAACTGTGCATCAAGCGCCCAGTGATGACGACGCTGCTTATGGTGGCAACGCTGCTGTTCGGCGCGCTCGCCTACCGCACTCTGCCGGTCAGCGAACTGCCGAACGTCGATTTCCCCACCATACAGGTCACCGCGAACCTTCCGGGCGCGAGCCCGGAAAACATGGCGTCGTCGGTCGCGACACCGCTCGAGGCGCAGTTCTCGACCATCCCCGGCATCGATTCGATGACGTCGCAGAGTTCGCTCGGCTCCACCAGCATCACCATCGTCTTCAACCTCGACCGCGATATCGACGCCGCCGCCCAGGACGTGCAGGCGGCACTGGCCTCGGCAGGGCGGCGCCTGCCCCCGATGCCGTCGCCGCCGAGCTTCCGCAAGGTGAACCCGAACAGCAGTCCGGTGTTTTTTCTCGCGCTGTCCTCGGCGACCCTGCCGCTCGCGACCGTAAACGAGTTCGCCGAAACGCGCCTGGCACAGCGCATTTCCATGGTGGACGGCGTCGCCCAGGTAAACGTCTTCGGGTCCGGCAAATTCTCCGTTCGCGTCGAGGTCGACCCCAACCGGCTGGCCTCCCGCGGGATCGGAATGGACGAACTGCGCCGCGCCATCGACCAGGCCAATTCCAACCTGCCGGTGGGGATGCTCGAGGGCCCGGACAAGGCGACGACGTTGCAGACGACAGGTCAGTTGTTCGACGCGGAGAGCTACGCACGCCAGATCATCACCTACCGCAACGGCGCGCCGGTGCGCCTCGGCGACATCGGCACGGTGCGGGCAGGAGCCGAGAACGAGCGCCAGGCGAGCTGGTTCAATGATGCCCGGGCCGTCGTGCTCGCCATCCAGCGCCAGCCGGGCGCCAATACCGTCAAGGTGGTAAGCGAGATCAAGGCGCTGCTCCCGGGTTTCCAGGAATCGCTTCCGGCCTCGCTCAACCTCGACATCATCTACGACCGTTCGCTGTCGATCAAGGCGTCCATCGACGACGTGCAGTTCACTCTGGTACTGGCGGCAGCGCTGGTGGTGATGGTGATCTTCGTGTTCCTGCGCAACCTGTCGGCGACCATCATTCCGTCGCTCGCCCTGCCACTGTCGGTGGTGGGAACCTTCGGCGTGATGTACGTGTTCGGGTTTTCGCTCAACAATCTGTCGCTGATGGCGCTGACGCTGGCGGTCGGCTTCGTGGTCGACGACGCCATCGTCATGCTGGAAAACATCGTCCGCCACATCGAAAAGGGCGAGAAGCCGATGGCCGCGGCGATCAAGGGATCGCGCGAGATCGGCTTCACCATCATTTCGATGACGCTGTCGCTCGCGGCCGTGTTCATCCCCGTAGTGTTCATGGGCGGAATCCTCGGCCGGTTGCTGAACGAATTCGCCATCACCGTGGTTTCGGCCATTGTCGTTTCGGGCTTCGTGTCGCTGACGCTGACGCCGATGATGTGCTCCCGCTTCGTGCGTGCGCACAAAACCGAACGGCACGGCCGCCTGTACCGCGCCACGGAGGCCGTGTTCGACGGCATGCTCAAGGGCTACGACGTCACGTTGCAATGGTGCCTCCGGCACCAGTTCGCCGTGCTGCTGACGTTCTTCGGCACCATCGGCCTGACAGCCTGGCTCTACGTCATTGCCCCGAAGGATTTCCTGCCGGCGGAGGACACGGGCCGACTGAGCGTCACGACAGAGGGCGGACAGGACGCATCCTATGAAAACATGGTCCGGCATCAGATGGCCGTCGCGCGCATCTTCCTCGACGATCCCAACATAGAAGGTTTCATGTCTCGCGTGGGCGGCGGAGGTTCGCGGCGCGGAAGCAATGCCGGTCAGTTCGTGCTCAAGCTCAAGCCCAAGGCCGATCGCGAGATCAAGGAAATCCGCGACCTGATCCGCGACCTGCGGCGCAAGGTCGGCCGCGTCACCGGCATGAGCGTCACCATCAACAACCCGCCCGCGATCCGTATCGGCGGCCGGTCGTCCAAGGCCGAGTACCAGTATACGCTGCAGGGGCTCGACCTCGACCAGCTCTACCAGACGCACAACGGTTCCAGGACGCGCTGGCGCGCGAGCCAAGCTTCCTCGACGTCGGCTCTGACGCCGATATCGCGAGCCCGCAGCTCGTCGTCACCATCGACCGCAACAAGGCGGCGACGGTCGGCGTTTCGGCCGAACAGATCGAGAATGCGCTTGCCAGCGCCTACGGCCAGCAGCAGGTCACCACGATCTTCACGCCATCGGAGCAATACAAGGTGATTTTGGAGGTGGCGCCCCAGTACCGGCGCGACCCTTCGGCGCTTTCGCGCCTCTACATACGGGGAAGTGGCGGCAACATGGTGCCGCTCGGCGCCGTGACCACCATTTCCAGCAACGTCGGCCCTCTCAGCATCAACCACCAGGGCCAGTTGCCGGCGGTGACAGTGACCTTCAACCTGAACCCGGAGCTGTCCCTCGGCGCTGCCATCGACCGTATCCGCCAGCTCGAGATCGAGCTCAAGAAGCCCGCCTCCGTCACCGGAAGCTTCCAGGGCACCGCCCAGGCGTTCCAGAGGTCGTTCGAGGGGCTCGGCGTGCTGCTGGTGCTTGCAATCCTCGTGGTCTATATCGTGCTCGGCATCCTGTACGAGAGCTTCATCCACCCGCTGACAATCCTGTCGGGGCTGCCGTCGGCCGGGGTCGGCGCGTTGTTGACGCTGATGCTGTTCGGCGAAACGCTCAACCTGTTCTCCTTCGTCGGCATCATCATGCTGATCGGCATCGTCAAGAAGAACGCCATCATGATGATCGACTTCGCCCTGACCAACCAGCGCGAGGAAAAGGCGATGCCGATGGAAGCCATCTACCGCGCCTGCCTGGTGCGGTTCCGGCCGATCATGATGACGACCTTCGCCGCGATCATGGGCACCCTGCCCATCGCGATCGGCCACGGCGCCGGCGCTGAATCGCGCCGGCCGCTCGGTCTCGCGGTCGTCGGCGGGCTGATCCTGTCGCAGATCCTCACCCTCTACATCACGCCGGTGATCTATCTCTACCTCGACCGCGTCAACGACTGGGTGGCGCGGCGCGGCCGCAGGCGCGAGGTCGCAACCCCCGCCGCGGCGGAGTAGGCTGGCCCCCAGCGGGGTCCGCGCCCGGTCGGGTCACGCGTCCGCCCCCGGCGACGATTCCGTGCGCCGATTGTGGGCCGGGAACCGGCGTGATAGGCTTCCCGAAACCTGAGAATTTCAGGGAAATAAAAAGCCTCGGGAGGCCGGCATGGATATCCGTCGCATTCGTACGTACGCAGTCTGCGTCTTTTCCGGTGTTCTTCTTCTTTCTTCCATTCCGGTGCAGGCGGACGAACTTCCGCCGACGACGCGCCAGTTCCTCGAGCGGATCGGCCAGACGCCCTCGCTGCTCCAGGATATTGACGCGGCGCTCGCGGTTTCACCGGCGCTGATCGAAGCCGCCAGGAAGGAACAGGGAATCCGCATCGGCGGCACCTGGGACGCCAAGCAGTTCCGTGAAATCGCCAAGCCGTTCGAAGAACGCTATCCCTTCGTCAAGTTGACCTACCTCCGCGGAAGCCGGTTTCAGCGCACGGTCCGACCGTTGATCGCGTTGCAGGAAGGCCGCGTCACCGTCGACGTGCTGTCGAGCCTGTCGAGCCAGGTGCTGAACTACCGCGATGCGGACGCGCTCGCGTCCCTCGGGAGCCTGCCCGCCTACAAGGGGCTCGAACCTGCGATGAAGGGACAGCGCGACCTGTGGGCGGTACAGCGGGTGCTGTTCCGCTGCATCGGCTACAACACCAAGCTGGTCAAGAAGTCGGACCTGCCGAAGGACTGGGACGATATCCTGACCGATCCGCGCTTCCACAACGGCAAGATCGGCATGACCAACCATCCGGACGACTGGTTTTCGAACCTGATCCCGTCGCGGGGCATGGAATGGGGGCGGAAGTATCTGCAGACGTTGTTCACGAAGGTGAAGCCGCAGTTGCGCAAGGAAGGTTCCAACGCCGTCACGTCGCTCGCCGTCGCCGGCGAGTTTCACTATACCCTGGTTTCCGCGTCCCATCGCATCCGCGACCTGCAGAAGAAGGGCGCGCCCATCGACATCCATTGCCCGGGCTCTGTCGCCGGGGCGGTTTCTGAAATCGGCGTCCTCAAGGCATCACCCAGCGTCAATCAGGGTCTCCTGTTCATCAACTGGTTCATCAGCCGGGAAGGGCAACTGGCCCAGTTCGCCGTGGCCCATTACGACCCGCTCTACGCCGACATGCGCGATGCCGGTCTCGAGTCCATGCCGAAGATGATGGTGGGCAAGAAGGTCTTCTTCCATACCGCCGCCGAGGAGGAGAAATACGGCCCCGAGGTCAATGCCTTGTGGACCGCCTACTGGTACGGACAGCAGGGCCTGAAGATGGAGACGGTCAAGGTGCGGCTCGACGAGGTGAAGGAAGGCGGCCGTGCCATCGTCTTCAAAGTGAAAGGCGCGACGCATACCGCACGGGTCTCGTCCGGCGACACCGTCGTCAAGGTTGGGGGCAAGATCAGCGCCCGCGAAGGCATGAAGGCCGGAATGGCCTGCGACGTGACCTATCCCGGGGATCGGCAGACGGCAATACAGATCGCCTGCACCAAATAGGGCGGCACCGGCCCGGACAGCCTACCCGCCGCACACCACCCATTCACGCGGGAAAGCGTTGAGGCGGTCGAGTCCCGTCCTGGTCACGACGAAGCTCTCGCCGAACTGCAGACCCATCTTCTCGTCGAGCGTCATGACGTTGGGCTGGATGGTGATGGTCATGCCGGCGCGGAAGGTGATGTCGCGGTTGACGTGGCGCCTGGCCTTGCCGGTCTGGATGATCGGCGGGTACTGGTTCATGCCATGCAGCAGGTCATCGAGGATGGTGTAGCCGCGCTCGTGGATGATGTCCGCCGCCGTTTCCACCTCTTTCGTGGTGACGCCGTCCTTGATCAGCGATTCCATCACTTCGAGGGTCTCCGCCGCGACGTCGTGCATCGCCTTCCATTCCGGCGTCGGCCCTTCGCCGATGGAGAACGTGCGATGGATCTGGCCGCTGTAGCCCCAGTACCCGCCCGAGATTTCACTGATCACGCAGTCGCCGTCGGCCAGGACGCGGCTCGACTGATATTGTGCCGGCACCGGGAAATCCGGATCGCGCATCGGCATCGACGCGAGGAAGTGAATCCCGGCGTAGCCACCTTCGCGCAGATAGACCGGCTCGATCAACGCGGGGATTTCGCATTCGGCCATGCCCGCCCGGAGGCCATCCCGGAGCGCCGCGATCGACTTGTCGGTCAGTTCCGACGCCGTGCGGATGCGGGCGATCTCTTCGGCACTGCGGATCGTGCGCATCATGCGGAACTGGCCGTTCACGTCCTTGAACATCGCCCCCGACAGGCGGTCCTGGAAGGTCATGTAGTTGCGGTACGGCAGCGAGCCCACGAGACCGATGCGCATGCCGTCGAGGCCGCGTTCGCGCATGGCCTTGGCAACGGTTTCAGCGCTGTTGGCGCCAGCCCAGCGCACGTCCCGGATCACGGACATGACCCGCGCCATGGGGACGTGATTGTACAGTTGCAGCATGACCACCGGATCGCGGTCCTGCTGGAACAGGACGAAGGCTTCACGCGAGCCGGGCCAGTCGGTCAGCCAGTGGATCTCCGAGGAAAATCGCCCGGCGCCGTAGACCAGGAGCCCGTCGAGGCTTTCCCGCTCCATCAGCGCGTTGACCCTGGCGTGACGCGCCGCCATTTCGGCTTCGGAAAAACATGGAAAATCGCATTTCTGACGCATTGCACTCGCCCCCGCCCGCGCCGCGCCGACCCCCAAAACGGCGGCGCAAGCGTATCGTTCTCGACCCGCCGCTGGCGGGGTTGATGTCAAACGGAAATCACTTTTTTTGTTATTTGATACTCTTCGGCACCGCGACCGTGACCAGCGCGATGACCATGAAAATCGCCATCAGGTAGAACACCCATTCGGGCTTGCCGATATCGAGCATGTAGCCGAACGGGATCGGCGCCACCGCGCTGCCGGCGGCAATGCCGGCCGAAACGAAGCCGAAGACCTTGCCTGTCGAGCCCTTGGGCGCGGCGGCGCGCAGCATCATGTCGCGGGCCGGGCGGATGATGCCGTTGCCGATACCGTTGACCACCATCAGCGCAAACAGCACGAACGCGGGCAGGTTGACCAGGGCAACCAGGACCGACACCGCGGCGAAGACGATGAACGACGCCGCCGCCACCAGATCGTGGCGCTTGGTGCGGTCGGCGATCTCGCCTCCCAGAAGGATGCCGAGCGCCGAGCAGAACAGGAACGCCGTCAGCGCCGTCGAGGCCGTTTCCAGCGCCATGTCGTGTACCGCGACGATGGAGGACACGAAGAACGCAGACATGCCGCCCGAGGTCATCGCCAGGGCCATGAAGAACAGGAAGAAGGTGATCATCGCAGGGGAGAACAGAAGCGCGAGGCCGCTCCTGACCGAGGGGTCGGGCGTGGCGGCGGCCGTCTCGTCCTTCTTCTTTTTCTTCGGAATGGCGTCGTCGTGAAGGCTGTTCCACTGGGTGGCCAGCGCCAGCATCACGGCGATGCCGAACGCGCCCGCGCCGATGCAGGCGCCGCGCCAGCCGAACTGTGCGGCAAGGAAGACGATGGTGATCGGCGCCACGGCCGAACCGAGGTGCCCGGCAAAGGTATGGATCGAAAACGCCCGGCCCATGCGGTCGGCGCTGATCGACGAATTGAGGATGGCGTAGTCGGCCGGATGGAACACGCTGTTGCCCGTGGCGGCGACGATGCCGAGGGCGACCAGGAACCAGAAGTTCCCTACCAGCCCCATGGCGCCGAACCCCAGCGCCATCATGACGAGCCCGAAGGTCAGCACGACACGGGCGCCGTAGCGATCGACCATGAAGCCGACCGGCACCTGGCTTACCGCGGACGACGCATAGATCGCAGTCATGAGCGCGCCGAGCTCGGTATAGCTGACGCCGAACTCCTGCTTCAGGAAGGGAAACAGCGGCGGCAGCACCAGGAAGTAGAAGTGGCTCATGAAATGGCCGGTCGAGATCAGGCCAAGGATCTTGTAATCCTGACGAGCGGCACCGGCGGTGACGGATGCATCCATTGGAGAGCTTCTTTGCGTTGGTTGCTGTGCGTCCTTCCGACGGTGGTCGCGCACGGCCACCGGCACCGGTTATAAGCCGTCTTTCCGATACAGAAAATTATTCTAGGCCCACAACCACGTGCTGAAAAGAGGTGATGGGCAGAGACAGGCGCCGCCGCGACCGCCCACCCCGGCGCCGAATCGGTCAGCACTTGCCATCAATTTGCCACAATGATCCTTCGCAAGGATTCGAATCCCGGTGATGACGGTTTTCGCGCTTTCACTTTCGAAGCACAAAAGTGCGTTCAGGTTCCCGCGATCTCCGGCGGCGGCAGCGCCGGCGCAGCGGCCGCGATCACCCCCGCCTCATTGGCGCGATAGGTTCCCGTGCGGTTACCGTCGAGGGTGCCGTGCTCGAGCCATTCCAGCGCAGCTCGGCGCTGGACGTGGCGGCCGCGCTCCCACATCATGAAATGCGAGGCGCAGGCGATCTGCAGAAACACTTTTCGGGATGTGCCGAGATCGCCGAAGAGATCGATATTGGAAGCGAGCAACCGGTCGCATTCGCCCACCATCACGAGGACCGGCAGCGAGAGCTGCGCCGCGCCTTTGCGCGTCCAGCCCCAATAGGTCCGGCTGGGGCCGCGCAGCCCGCCCCAGGCGGCACCCACGGGATCGGCCTCGGCCCCCGCGCGCCACACGGTTTCGAACACGTCGTCGTCGTCGACCTGGCCCGGGCAGCGGATATTGGCGCGCCAGCGCACGTCCTCGCCATGGGCCCGCGTCTGGAAAGTGCAGGGGTAGCCCGGCAGCGGCAGCGACGACGGCGGATGGTCGGGACCGTCCGGCCGGTAGTTGGACGACGCCCAGATGACCAAACGTTCGACCTTGTCGGGGTGGCGCAGGGCGTAAGTCCCGATTCGGATGCCGCCGCCCGACCAGCCGATCATCTTGATCCGGTCGACGCCGCGCCGCCAGCGGATGAAATCGACCACGGCGTCGATATCCGCGGCCTCCGAATCCGAGGTGACGAGTCGAAAAGGATAGGGTGCAGGCACCGACATGTCGCGGGGCACGACGATCCCGGCGGTCAGCCTGGCGCGGTCCTCGGGCGCGAGGTTGCGCGGATCGTCCTGGAGCGCGAGCGCCGAGCGACCGTGGCCGGTCATGTCTAGGGTGAAGACGTCGTAGCCCGCCTGCGCCAGCGCTTCCATCCAGCTCATGGCCGGATGGGGGCAGTCGAATGCCACGGTGGATGGCCAGAAGCCGCCATGCACCATCAGCACTACCTTGCCCCCCAGCGCATAGCCGCCGGTACGATCGGCGATCGTGGCGGGAACCTTTTCGCGCACGAACTGGCGCATCGTTTGCCCCGCGATCGCGGGCACCGTGGAAACATGCGTGACCATATGGTCGATGGTACGGATATCGGACATGAGCTCACCCAAGGTGGGACCTTCTGAAGGCGGCCCCGTTGCACCGAAGTGTAACGCGGACCTGAGACCTCGCGCTATCGCGTCGAGGGACGGCATGGCACAATGGCGCGCCCCGCACGGGAAGAAGGCGGACGCCAGGGAGGACGCATGGCAACCACCGACACGATCACCGGCACAACCACGGGACAGTGGGTGCGCGATATCGCAAACTGGACCAGCGCCTTTTCTCCCCTATCTCTTTCGGCCGATGCGGTGAACCAGGCCAAGCACCTGATCCTCGACACCATCGGCTGCGCCGTCGCGGCCCTGGCCGAAGACGAAGCCCTGGCCGTCCCCGCCGCGGTCGAGGCCATGGGCGGCGCGCCCCAGGCGAGCCTGATCGGCCGCGACACCCGCTCCTCCGCCGCGGGCGCCGCGCTCGCCAACGGCGCACTGCTCCGATTCCTCGACCTCAACGATTTCCTGATGGACGGCGGCACCAAGGGCGCCTCCGTCGGCGGCCATCCGTCGGACAACATCGGCCCCGTCCTCGCCGTCGCCGAATGGCGCGATGCGTCGGGGCTCGACGCCGTCGGCGCGGTCGCGCTGTGCTACGAGATCTACGCCCGCCTGAACGGACAGATGGACCGCACCGGCGGCTGGGACACGACCAGCGTCTCGGCGTTCTCCGTTGCAGCCGCCGCAGGCAAGCTGATGGGGTTCGATCCCGCCCGCCTCGCCAACGCCGTGGCGCTCGGTGCCATCCGCGCGCCGACCCCCGGCGTGGTGCGTTCCGGGCACATCAGTGCCGCCAAGTACCTGGCCAATGCCATGATCGCCCATGCCGCGGTCGAGGCGGCGGTGCTGGCCGAGCACGGACTCACCGGGCCGATGGAGGCGGTCGAGCATGCGCGCGGGCTGGGCAAACTGTTCGACCTCACCCACGATCCGGACGCGCTGTGCCGCCCCCTCGGCGAGCCCTGCGCCCTGATGATGTCCTCTATCAAGGCCTATCCTTGCCTCGCCACCGGGCAGACCGTGGCCGCCGCCGCCGCGCAACTGCACGAAAAGATCGGCGGCAAGGCGGGCGGGCGGATCGACGGGATCCGTACCATCACCGTCACCATGGCCGACAGTCCCGTGATCCGGCGCCAGCAGACCGATCCCGGCCGTCTCGACCCCCGCTCGCGCGAGGCGGCGGACCACAGCTTTCCCTTCATCGCCGCCATCGCCCTGATCGAAGGACGGCTGACGCCGCGCGACTACGACGGCGAACGCTGGAATGCGGCGGACGTCCGTGCGCTGATGAGGCGCATGCGTTTCGATACCGATGCGGCGCTCGGCGCCCGTAATCCCGACGGCTACCCCGTGCGCATCCGTCTCGACATAGCCGACGGCACCTCCGTCGAGGCCGAGTCCCTGGCGGCGCCGGGCATGAGTGCGGGCGGTGTCGCCCGTGAGGCCGTCGTCGCCAAGTTCGAGGCGCTGACCGAAGGATTGCTGTCGACGGCACGACGCGACGCGGTATGCGACATGGTGCTTCGCCTCGATACGCTGCCGTCCGTCCGGCCCCTGATGGAGGCGCTGGCCCTGCCCCCAGGCGCGTGACGGGCGCGTCCCGCGGGCAAGGGCAGGGTCTGTCCTTCATGCCGATGTCACGGTAAGCTCGACCCGTAAGCAACAAACGGGCGCCGTCGCGCGGCGTCCCGGACAGGGAGGATCGACCATGCGTATCCTGTTTCTCAACAAGGCGCCCAAGAACGCCGCCCATTACGACGTCGCGGGGATCGAGAAACTGCTCAATTCCTACGCCTCCCCCGGCACCAAGGTGGAAATCGGCTTTCCCGACAATTTCGCCGGCTCCCAGGTCGAGGAGGAGCTCGGCAACCAGAGCATGCTCAACGGCCTCGACCACATGATGGACGTGCCCGCGCTCATCCGCAAAATCATCTGGGCCGAAGCCAACGGCTACGACGCGGTGATCCAGTCCAACACCTTCGACCCGGGCGTCGACGGCGGCCGTCTCGTGGTCAGGATTCCAGTCATCGGCCCGCTGCGGACCACCATCCATGCGGCGGCGACGCTCGCCGACCGGATCGGCATTACCGTGCCGCTGCGCTCCCATATCCCGTACACCTGGCGCCTCCTGCGCATGATCGGCATGGCGCACATGGTCACCGATATCCGCACCATCCACATCTACGGCCCCGACCTTGACAAGCGCCGGGCCGAGATCACCGACAAGTCGGTCGCGCTGATCAAGGACCTGGTCCGGGACACCGGGGCCGAGGCGGTCATCCCGCTCGGCGGCGCGATCATCCCCTACGTCGTCGATCCGGCAGACCTGCAGGCCGGCGCCGGCGTACCGGTGTTCAACACCAAGTCGGTGTCGATCCGCTTCGCCGAGGCCTGCGTCGCCCTCGGCATGCGCCAGAGCCCCTATACCTACCCGCGCGCCGACCTCAAGGCCGAGGACTTCGTCAAGCAGGTCTGAGCACCGGCGTCCGACAGCGTGAGCCGCAACAAGCCTGTGGACCGTGATCCCGCACGGAATCCGGCCCTTTTCCGCCCTCCGGTCCGGTACCGGCACGATTCGTATTTTCCTATTCCGCAGCGGCGCATTATCATCGCCCGAGCCGGGGCCGGGTCGCCCTGAGCGATATCAAAAATGGGAGGCCCCGAATGAATCCGCGTCACGCCCGCCTTGCGTTCGCCACCATCCTGATTTCCGCCGCCGCGCTTGTGTCTTTCGCAGCCGAGGCGCAAAGCCTCGAATCGTTCTACCGCGGCAAGACCATCAAGCTGATCGTCGGCTCTTCGGCGGGCGGCGGTTACGACACCTATGCCCGCACCATCGGCCGGCATATGGGCAATTTCATCCCCGGCAAGCCCAACTTCATCATTCAGAACATGCCCGGCGGATCGAGTCGCGCCGCCGCCAATCATCTTTACAATGTGGCCCCCAAGGACGGGACCGTCATCGCGGGGGTGTTTTCCGGCATCCCGGCCGAGCCGCTGATGAACCCGAAGTCGGTCAAATTCGACGCCCGCAAGTTCAACTGGATCGGCAGCGCCGCGCGCGATTCCCAGGCCGGTATGGTCTGGACGACTGCGCCGGCACAGACCCTTCAGGATGTCCTGACCAAGGAAATGATCGTCGGGTCCTCGGGCGGCGCTACCTGGGACTTTCCCATGCTGGCCAATGCCATCCTGGGCACCAAGTTCAAGATCATCGCCGGCTACAGCGGCACCAAGGAGATCGGTCTCGCCATGGAGCGGGGCGAAGTCCAGGGCAACGCCGGCACCACCTGGTCGTCCATCAAGACGCAGCATTCCAATTGGCTGAAGGAAAAGAAGATTCGCGTCTTCGTGCAATACACGACCAAGCCCCATCCGGAATTGCCCGACGTGCCTTTGATGATCAGTCTCGCCAAGTCCGAGGCCGACCGCCAGGCGCTGATGCTGTCTTTCGCGCGCCAGGACTTCGCGCGGCCCTATGTCGCGCCCCCGGGCCTGCCGGCGGACCGCGTCAAGGCCCTGCGCACCGCGTTCGACACCACCATGGAGGACAAGGTTTTCCTCGACGACGCCACCAAACGGCGGATCGAAATCGCGCCGCTCAAGGCCGCCGAAATGATGGCGTTGATCGACGAGATCTACAAGACGCCCCCCGACGTGGTCGCGCGGGTGCAAGAGATCGTCAACGTCAGCGACAATCAGTTGAAGGCAGCCAAGAAGGCAAAAAAGAAAAAGCAGTGAACGGAGGATACCGATGAACCTTCGCGAACGGATGCACGAGCCCGCCCAGATGCTCGCGCCCGTCACCGACCCAGCCGGCTGGACACCCGGGGAATTCCGGCCAGCGCCTCCATGGGTCTTCCGCCTCGACGACACGGCCATCGCCGACGTGCTCGCCGCGACCGCGCGTGTCGAGCAGGCCGGTACGGCCCTGGTGGACATCACGCGTGAGGACTTTGACCTGCCCGTGGCAGGTACGGTATTGGCACATATCCTGGACGAGCTCGTTCATGGTTGTGGCTTTGTCCAGGTACGCGGCATGCCCGTGAGCCGCATGACCCGGCGTCAAGCTGCCATCGCCTTTCTCGGCATGGGGACCCATCTCGGCGGGCGGCTGTCGCAGAACGCGGCCGGCCATGTGCTTGGCCACGTCAAGGACCTCGGTCTCGATTACGACGATCCCCGGGCCCGCGGCTACCAGACGGCAGCGGCGCTCGGCTTTCATACCGACCCCTGCGACTTCGTCGCCCTGATGTGCCTGCGCACGGCGCAATCGGGCGGCGAAAGCCGCATCGTCAGTTCTGTCCATCTCTACAACGAGATGCTGCGCCGGCGGCCCGATCTGGTCGCCGAGCTGACCGCCGATTTCTACTGGACCCGTCACGGCGAGATCGCGCCGGGCGAGGAGCCGTTCTACCGCATGCCGGTGTTTTCCTTCGTCGACGGGTATTTCTCCGGCCGTGGCATTTCGACGCACATCATGAAGGCCCAGAGATTGCCGGGCGTTCCACCCTTCACCGCGAAGCAGACGGAAGCGATCGAGATGTTCCGGACGCTGACCCAGGAGCTGGCGGTGGACGTTCCGTTCGAGCAGGGCGATTTCCAAGTCCTGTCCAACCACGCGATGCTGCATTCGCGGCGCCCGTTCGTCGATTGGAGCGACTTCGAGGAAAAACGCCACTTGCTCCGCCTGTGGATTCAGAATCCGGGGTGCCGGCCGGTCCCGGACCTGGTGCGCGAGAATTTCCGCGGTATCGAAGTGGCAGGCTTTACGCCCAAGGCACCGCTAGAGGCTGACGCCGAAGACGCCGAGGCGGCGTAGCCGCCAGCGACAGGCGGACACGGCGACGGACGGACGAGAAAAAGACACTACCAACACATGCGGAGATCGCAATGAACCGTTTCCTGATTCCCGCCGCCGTGGTACTTGCCCTGGCGGTGCCGTCCGCCACCGCGGGGGCCCAGTCGGCCGCCGAATTCTTCAAGGGCAAGACCGTCGAAATCCGGGTCGGCCACGGCGCCGGCGGCGGCTACGACCTCTACACCCGCGTGCTCGCCCGCCACATGGCGGGACACCTGCAGGGCAAGCCCACCATGGTGGTCAAGAACATGCCCGGTGCGGGCGGCCTCAAGCTGGCCGGATTCCTGGCCCAGGGCGCGGCCCGGGACGGCACCGTCTTCGGCCTGTTCGACCGCGGCGGCGTGATCGAGCCGCTGCTCGGCAACAAGGCGGCACAGTTCGACGCGCGCAAGTTCAACCCCGTCGGCTCCATCGGCAAGCAGGTCGCGACCTGCGCCGCCTGGCACAAGGCGAAGGTGTTGACCATCGACGCGGTGCTCAAGTCACCGCTTCTGGTGGGCGGCACGGGGCCGAGCGCGACGACCACCTACCCCGCCATTCTCAATGCCGTGCTGGGCACCAGGTTCAAGATCATCTCCGGCTACAAGGGAAGCCAGGAGATTCTCGGCGCCATGGAAAAGGGCGAGGTCGAGGGCGTGTGCCTGTCATGGCCCACGCTCAAGGCGGCGAAGCCGGACTGGGTGCGTGACAAGTTCCTGGTGCCGCTGATCCAGATTTCCTTCGCGCGCCATCCGGACCTCAAGGACGTGCCGATGCTGGCCGAGGTGGTCAAGGACGACGATTCGCGCCGGATGCTGACCTTCTTCTTCGCCCCCAACGAATTCGGACGGCCCTATTTCGCCCCGCCGGAGGTTCCGGCAGATCGCGTCGGTGCGCTGCGCCGCGGGTTCGATGCGACGATGAAGGACACCAGGTTCCTCGGCGACGCGGCGAAGGCCAAGATGGAGGTCGATCCCATCACCGGCGAGGCGATGGCCAAGCTGATCGACGAACTTTATGCGACGCCGAAGAATCTCACGGACCGGGTGGCCAAGGCGCTTGAGCCGTTCCGCGGCAAGAAGGCGAAAAAGAAGAAAAAATAGCTCCGCCGGACCGGACCGGATTATCCTTACGGCGCGCCCCTCGGGGGCGCGCTTTTTTCTTGTCGCCATCGGCCGCGCCGCGGGGGTCCCCTCGCGGCCAAGTGACCGGACGTGTGTTGCATGCGGCGGGGCCGGGTCCTACCCTGTGCCCCGTTTATCCCGAGGCAAGAAGCATGGCACCACGCTTTCTCGACCTGTTCAGCCGATCCGGCGGCGAAAGCAGGATCACCGAAATGTCCGGCGCGCCGACGGCGCGCATGGACACCCTGCGCGCCCAGTTTTCCGGGCTTCCCCTGTTCGACATCCTCAACGATGAGACCCTCGCCAAGTTCGAGAGTGAAATCGAGTGGTTCGCCATCCCCGGGGGCTGGGAGCTGTTCCACCAGGGGGATCCGGGCGACGGCCTCTATATCGTCAAGTCGGGGTGTCTCGGCGTCACGATGGAGGGGCCGGATGGACGTCCGGTGCTGGCGACGCAGATCCATCCCGGCCAGATCGTCGGCGAGATGTCGCTGATTTCGGGCCTGCCGCGCACGGCCACGGTGACCGCCTTCCGCGATACCGAGGTGTACCATCTGAACAACGAGAGCTTCATGCGGCTGGCGGAGAAGCATCCCGATCTGGTGACCGAGATCAACAAGATGCTGGTGCGCCGGTTGCAGCGCATGAGCAGCCTGCAGACCCCGGTCGATATCTCGCGGAGCTTTGCGCTGGTCCCGATCGGCCCGGACCTTCCGGTGGCGGAATTCGCCCACAGCCTTTGCGACGCCCTGTCGGCGCTGGGCTTCCGCACGAGTGTCATCGATTCAGCATCGGCGCATGAGCCGACCGAATGGCTCGATCACGTCGAGCGCGATTCCGACCTCGTGCTTTATGTCGCGACGGCCCGGCTCGGCGACTGGACGCGGCTTTGTCTGCGTCAGGCCGATCGCGTTCTGCTGCTGGCCGATCCGGCGCAACCCCCTGCCGCCGGGCCGAATTTCGACGGTCCCACGGGGCATTCCAGGGTACGGCCGGTGGAAGCGGTCTTCTTGCAGCCGGAAAACGCGACGTTGCCCCTACCGGTTTCGGCCTGGCTCGACACTCTCGATGTTTCGGTCCATTGGCACGTCCGGCGCGGCGACGGCGCGCAGATGGAACGACTGGCCCGCCTGCTGACCGGGCGCTCGGTCTCCCTGATTCTGTCGGGCGGTGGAGCGCGGGGCTTCGCCCATATCGGGGCGATCAAGGCGCTGCGCGAGTACGGCATGCCGCTCGATATCGTCGGCGGCACGTCGATGGGTGCGATTATCGGCGCCGGCCTCGCCATGGACTGGTCCGACGATGAAATTCTCGAACGCATGCACGCCTGTTTCGTCGAAACGAATCCGCTGAGTGACCTGACATTCCCGGCCATCGCGCTGGTCAAGGGGCACAAGGTGTCCCGGCTTCTGCACGCGCATTTCGGCGACGTCGAAATCCAGGACCTGTGGCGGTCCTATTTCTGCATGACGGCCAATCTGACCAGTGCCAACGTCAAGCCACACCGGCGTGGCCTGGTGTGGCGGGCACTGCGCGCATCGGTCGCGATTCCCGGCCTGCTGCCGCCTGTGGTAGACAGCGGCGACCTGCTGGCCGACGGCGGGGTCATCAACAACTTCCCGGTCGACGTAGCCTATCTGTCGCGGCGCGGTCCGCTGGTCGGCGTCGATGTCGGCAACAACCGACCGTTCGACCCGGTGCCCGACGACTTCGACCGGAAGTCGCTGCTGTGGTTCTGGCGCAACCGGCACCGCAAGATTCCCGGGATCATCAGCCTGCTGATGCGGGCCGGGACCATCAGCGGCGACATGCGAGCACGCGAGGCCGTACGCCACCTGTCGCTGTTCGTCGAGCCGGTGATGCCCGAGGTCGGCCTGCGCGACTGGAAGTCCTTCCAATTCGCCATCGACGCGGGCTACGAGGCCGCATCGCGGGCGCTGGAGAACGCCGACATGGCGGAACTCAAGGATCTGACTCACGCCTCCGCTGCAATCCGGGCATCCTCCTCATAGACAGAGGCAAGACGCTCGCCATACAGATCGAGGATCTTCTGGCGCTTCAGCTTGAGAGTCGCGGTCATCAGGTCGTTGTCGAGGGTCCAGGGTTCGTCGGCGACGATCACCCGACGGACTCGGGCGTAGCCTGGAAAGGCGCGGCAGTGGCTTTCGATGCGGCTCAACAGAACGGCTTCCTCCCTCGACGCCCCGCCGGAGGGGACGACGATGGCCACGAGATGGGGTCGCCCTTCCCCCACCACCAGCACCTGATCGATCCAGGGGTCGACGATGATGGCCTGTTCCATGTCCGTCGGTGAAATCTTTTCGCCGGTGTCGAGCACGATGATGTCCTTGATGCGGCCTTCGATGTAGAGCCGGCCCTCGAAAATCCGGCCGGTATCGCCGGTATGCAGCCAGCCGCCGGCATCGATCGCCTTCTTCGTCGCCGGTTCGTTGTTCCAGTATCCCATCATGACGTGGGGCCCGCGGGTCAGGACCTCACCGTCCGGCGCGATGCGGATTTCGACACCCTTGAGCGCGGGGCCGACGCTGGCGGGGTCGTTGTTGGTCTCGGTATTGACGTTCGTCACCGGGCTCGATTCCGTCAGGCCATAGCCCTGGAAGATCGGAACGCCCTGCCCGATAAAGAAGCGAGCAACGGAGCCGGGCAGGGCAGCGCCGCCCGAGATCGCGATACGCAACCGCCCGCCGAAGGCGGCACGCACCTGGGACGCCACCAGCCGATCGAGCAGCGGTCGCAACCACAGGTCAGGCCCCCAGCCGGCGCGGCCGTGGCGGTGTTGGAACGCACGCCAGCCGACGGCGGCGGACAGGGCCGCAAGCCAGCGAGCCGGTGCGGGCTTCGCCGCCAGGGTTTCGTGAATGCGCTCGTAGATGCGTTCGTAGACGCGGGGCACCGATACGATGCAGGTCGGACGGACGATCTTGAAGTCATCTCCGATCATTCGGATTTCACGCACGAAGGCGACTTCGGCACCGGCCATCATCGGCACGTAATAGCCGACCGTGCGTTCGAGCATGTGGTTGAGCGGCAGGAAGGAGAGAAACACGTCGTCCGTCGTGACCGGCAAACTGCCGAGGCCCGACGCCGCATTGGTCACGATGTTCCAATGCGACAGCATGATGCCCTTGGGCGAGCCGGAGGTGCCCGAGGTATAGACCAGGGTCGCCAGCGCCCGGGATTCGCTCGACCCGGCGAGCGCGCCGCCCGCGGCCGGCAGCCACCGGCCCAGCGGCACGACCCGGGGATCGCCCGGATCGGCGGAGCCGTCGAGGCTGATAACGCGGGCGACGGCGCCGAGGTCCACATTCTCCGCCGCGACGGCGCGCCAGTCGGTGGCCGAACCCGCGAGGACCAGGCGCGCACCCGCGTCGGCGACGACGAAGGCCGAGTTGCCCGCCCGGTCGCGGGCGAACAGCGGCACCACGACGAGGCCGAGGCCGAGGGCCGCCTGCTCGAAATGGGCCCAGGCCCGGCCACCGGGAACCATGACAGCGACGCGGTCGCCGGGCGCCAAACCCTCGGCGGCGAGGCCGGACTGCCAGCGCGCCACTGCGGCCGAGGCTTCCCGCCAAGTGGTGGTTTCCCACGTCCCCAAAGCCGGATTGAATTCGCGATAGGCGGGGGCGTCCGGGCTGCGCCGCACCCTCTCGCGGAACAGCCCGTCAAGGGTAACCGCCTCTTCGGGCGAAATCGGGTCGAACGCCGGCACGGTCAGGACCCGACGCGGCCCCAGCCGGGATCGGGACGGAAACGCGCGCCGTAGCGTTGCTCCAGTTCCGCGAGTCGAGCGCGCACCTTGTCGACGCCGCGGGCGCGCGCGTAATGAAGCGGGCCGCCGCGGAAAGGCGCGAAACCGGTACCGAAGATCATCGCCGCATCGGCAAGATCGGCTTCCGCCACCACGTCCTCGCCGAGGACGGCGGCGCAGGTGTTGAGGATCGGCAGGATCAGCCGATCCTCGAGATCGGCCGGCCTAGCTCCCGACGCAGCCTCGGGCTTCACCGCCTTGCCGTCCTTCCAGACGTAGAAACCCTCGCCCGTCTTGCGTCCGAGCTTGCCGGCCGCGACCAGATCCCGGAGCCGCACCGGCACTTCGGCGCCGAGTCGGGCCCCGAGGACCCCCGCGACGTGCAGGCAAATGTCGAGGCCGACGGTATCGGCCAGCTCGATCGGGCCCATTGGCATGCCGAAAGCGGTCGCCGCGCCGTCGATGGTGACCGCATCGGCACCTCCCTCGAGCAGGTGCACCGCCTCGATCAGATACGGCATGAGCGCACGGTTGACGAGGAAGCCGGGGACGCTTTTCACCGGTACCGGCAGGCGATCGATGCGCCCGGCGAAGGCCATGGCACGGGCGACGGCGCCAGCGTCGCTGGCCGCCCCTTCGACCACCTCGATCAGCGGCAAGCGGGCCACGGGATTGAAGAAATGAATGCCAACGAGGCGCTCGGGCTGGTGAAGCACGGCGGCGATCTCCTCCAGCGGGATCGACGACGTGTTGGTGGCCAGAAGAGCCGAGGGCTTGGCCTTCGTCTCGACGGAGCGGAAGAGATCCTGCTTGGCGGTGGCGTCCTCGATGATCGCCTCGATGATCACGTCCGCCCGGGCGATACCGTCGCCACGAAGGTCGGGGGTCAGCCGGTCCATGCCCGCGCGGACCATGGCCGAATCGCGATGCCGTCGCCTGAACAGCTCGGCCGCACGCTTGATCGCCGGCGCGATGAATTCCGGTGCCCGGTCCTGGAGCGTGACGTCGAGGCCCTGCAGCGCGCACCACGCCGCGATGTCACCCCCCATCACGCCGGCTCCGATGACGTGGACACGCTGGAACGGCTCGCCGACGTTGCGGGCAAGCCCTTTCAGCCGCTCGCGCAGGAAGAACACGCGCACCAGATTCTGCGCCGTCTCGCCGGTGAGCAGGCGGGCGACGCTCTCGACCTCGCCCTCCAGCATGGCGCGTTCGGAACCGCCCGCGCGTCGCCACAGGTCGATCAGGGCATAGGGCGCGGGATAATGCTCCGGCCGGGTCCGCGCCGCGACGCGCTTCCGCATGACGCGCGCCAGCACGGGGCGCACCGGCGCGGAGTTGAGGAGCCTGATTTTCCACGCGGCGGCACGGCCTTTGGCTCCCGTCTTGAGCACATCCTCCACCGCAGCGTTGAGGTGACGTTCCTCGGTCACCGTATCGACGATGCCGAGGCGCCTGGCCGTACGCGCGTCCACCAGTCGTCCCGGGAGCATCAGGCCCATGGCGGCGGTCGGCGGGATCAGGCGCGTCAGCCGGGCGGCGCCGCCGAAGCCGGGATGGATGCCGAGCTGCACCTCGGGCAGGCCGAGGCGGGAATCGGCGCGGGCCACGCGGTAACGGCAGGCCAACGCAAGTTCGAGCCCGCCGCCCATGCAGAAGCCATGGATCCGGGCGACGCTCGGCACATCGAGGCGGGCGAGCCGGTCGAGCACGCCCTGGCCGCGAGCGATGGCGGCCCGCGCTCCGGCACCATCGGTCAGCCGGGTGAATTCGTTGATGTCGGCGCCGGCAATGAAACCGGACGCCTTGGCCGAACCGATGATCAGGCCCTTTGGCGGATTGCGCTCGATCTCGGCGAGGATGGCGTCGAGTTCCAGCAGTACCGGTGCCGACAGGACGTTGACGCTGGCGTCCTTCACGTCGATCGCAAGCTCGTGCACGTCGTCGGCGCGCCGTTGGGATTGCCAATGGATGAGAGTCGTCATGCCGTTGCGCCTTACGCCGTTTCCAGCAGCATGGCGCCGCCCTGCCCGCCGCCGATGCAGAGCGACGCGACGCCCCGCTTCATCCCCCGCTTGCGCAGGGCGTGAATCAAGTGAAGCACGACGCGCGTGCCCGAGACGCCGACCGGATGACCGCAGGCGATGGCGCCGCCGTCGACGTTGAGACGGCTGTGATCGATCATGCCGACGGCATCCTCCACCCCGATCTCGGCGCGGCAGTAATCGGCATCCGCGAGGGCCGCGAGACAGGCGAGCACCTGCGCCGCGAAGGCCTCGTTGATCTCGAACAGGTCGATGTCGCCGAGCTTGACGCCATTGCGTGCCATCAGGGGCGCGATGGCATGGGCGGGCCCGAGACCCATCTGCGCCGGGTCGACCCCCGCCCAGAGACAATCAACCACCCGGGCGATCGGCGTGAGCCGATGGCGCCGGACGGCCTCGTCGGAGGCGACGACGACCCAGCCGCCACCGTCCGTGATCTGGGACGCGTTTCCGGCCGTGACCTTGCCATAGGGCGGCTCGAACGCCGGGCGCAGCTTGGCAAGCTGCTCCATCGTGTTGTCGGGGCGCACGCCGTCGTCGGCCAGATAGACTTTGCCCGCCGTGTCGAAGATCGGCTCGACCTCACCGTCGAAGGTACCATCGCCCTGGGCACGGGCAAGGCGCTTGTGGCTCTCAAGGGCGTAAGCGTCCATGCTTTCGCGGCTGATGCCGAAGCGGTCGGCAAGTATTTCCGCCGTCTGCCCCATGCCGAGCTTGACGAAGGAGTCGGTCAGCCCCAGCACGATCCCGACGATGGGCGCGAAATGCGCCGGCCGGAGCGCGGCGAGGGTGCGCAACCGCGCTGCCAGGCCCCTGGCGCGGCCCCAGTCCGCCAGCCATATCGTCATCGCACGCGACACCAGGAGCGGCGCGTTCGACATGCTTTCGGCGCCGCCGGCCAGGATCAGGTCGGCCCGGCCATCGGCCACGGCACGGGCGGCGCTGTCGATCGACTGCATGCCGGACCCGCAGTTACGCTGCACCGTCCAGGCCGGCACGCGCTGGCCGCAACCGAGGCGAAGGGCGGCGTAGCGGGCGGGATTGGATTCCTCTGGCCGCGGCGCGGCGCAGCCGAGGATCACCTCGTCGACGGCATCCGCCTCGAACGGCTGGCGCAGCAGCAGGGGACGGCCCGCGGCGACCGCGAGGTCGACCGCCGAGAACGGCCCCGGCTTGCCGCGCGCCTTGAGGAACGGCGTGCGGGCGCCGTCGACGATCCACACCGTCCGGCGGGGCTCGTTTCCGGCCTTCATTGCGCGGCCCCGCGCGTCGGCCGGGCAGCCCGGCGCGAGAGCTCCTCGGGCGCGAAACTATCGACCATGATGACGGCGCGGGTCAGTTCCCGCGCGCGCCGCAGGCGCTGGGCATCGCCCGAATCGATAACATTCCGGGCCAGCGCCGCGTCGATATCGGAAATTCCGGCCTCCTTCATCCGCCACTCCGTCCCTTCGGCCACGAGCACGGCCTCCAATGCGGCATCGAGCTGGCCCAGGGGGTCCGATTCGGAGCCGATGAAAATACCGTCGGTCAACCGGTCCCGCGCGGCCGAGGGCACCAGCAGGAGCCGCGCGCAGGCCTGGGTCAGCGGGTCCGACGGCATCCGCCGGCGCCGCCCCCACGGAAATACCAACGGGCTCAGGAGGAAACCGACAAACCGCGAGGGGAAGTTGGCGAGCACCGCATCGAGGCTCTGCTGGATCCCGTAGAGCGCGCGGGTGAGGCAGTAGTCGACCAACGGCCGGTCGGCCTCGGGCTCGCCGTCGTCGTGAAAACGCTTGAGGACACAACTTCCGAGGTAAAGCTGGCTGAGGACGTCGCCGAGACGTCCCGACAGCATCTCGCGCCGCTTGAGTTCCCCACCGAGAAGAGCCAGCGCGACATCGGAGACCAGCGTGAAGGCGGCGGACGCCGCGGAGAGCCTCCGGTACCAGCGCAGGGGCTCGGCATCGGTCGGCGCCGTGGCATAGAACCCGAACGTCAATCCATGGAAGAGCGAACGAAACAGGTTGCCGGTGAGGAAGCGGAGATGGCCGAAGAAAGCCTGATCGAAGGCAGCGACGGCGTCCGGCCCGTCGCCGCGGGCGGCGGCGGCCATTTCCTTCTGCAGCCAGGGATGGCAACGGATCGCGCCTTGGCCGAAGATGATCATGCTGCGGGTCAGGATGTTGGCGCCTTCCACCGTGATCGACACAGGAATCGCGTAATAGGCGTTGGCGAGATAATTGGACGGGCCGTTGCAGATGGCCTTGCCGCCGTGGATGTCGAGGGCAAAGTTCATCGTCTCACGCATTGTGGTGGTGGCGTGGTATTTGAGGATGGCCGACAGGACGGTCGGTTTCTCCCCCGCATCCACCGCCCAAGCGGTCAGGGCACGGGCCGCTTCCAGCATGTAGGCGTTGGCCGCGATGGGAGCGAGCGCCTCCTCCACCCCCTCGAAGCGGCCGATGGGCAGGCCGAACTGGCGCCGCACCCGCGCATAGGCGCCGGTCGCGCGGGCGGCCAGATTGGCCGCACCGGTGGACAGCGCCGGCAGGGAAATCGAACGCCCGACCGAGAGCGATTCCATCAGCATCCGCCACCCCTGCCCGGCGCGCTCCGGCCCGCCGATGATCCAGTCGAGCGGCATGAACACGTCGGTGCCGCTGTTGGGACCGTTCTGGAATCCCTGGTTGGCGGGATAATGGCGGCGGCCGATGTCGATGCCGGACGTATCCGTCGGCACCAGCGCGACGGTGATGCCGAGGTCCTCCGTGTCCCCGAGCAGGTGATCGGGATCGAGGAGGCGGAACGCGAGACCCATGACCGTGGCCACGGGGCCGAGGGTGATATAGCGCTTTTCCCAGGTGACGCGCATGCCGAGCACGCGTTCACCGTCCCGTTCGCCCCAGCAGACGATGCCCTTGTCCGGAAGCGACGTCGCGTCGGAGCCGGCCTCCGGCCCGGTCAGCGCGAAGCACGGCACCTCGTCGCCACTGGCGAGGCGCGGCAGGTAATGGTTGCGCTGCGCGTCGGTGCCGTAATGCAGCAGCAGCTCCGCCGGGCCGAGGGAGTTCGGCACCATGACCGTCACCGCGGCGGTGATGGAGCGGGTGGCAATCTTCTTCACCACCGCGGAATGGGCGAGCGCGGAGAATTCGAGGCCGCCGTAGGACTTCGGGATGATCATGCCGAAGAAGCGGTTCTTCTTGATGAAGGACCACACCTCCGGCGGCAGGTTGCGGTCGTGGAAATTGATGGCCCAATCGTCGAGCATGTAGCAGAGCTCTTCCACCGGGCCGTCGAGGAAGGCCTGCTCCTCGGCCGCCAACGTCGGCCGTGACAGGTCGAGCAACCGGGACCAGTCGGGCTTGCCGGAGAACAGCTCCGCGTCCCACCACACGGTCCCGGCTTCCAGTGCTTCCCGCTCCGTTTCGGAGACGCGCGGCAACCGCCGCCGGAGCCAGCGCAGGACCGGCCGGCTTACGGCGGATTGACGGATCGATCGGAGGGAATATGTCATTGCGTGCCCTGTCGGCTTGTGGTGCCGGTTCACCGGCACCGGGTAAGACGTAGTGTCAAACGACCCCGGATTCCAGCCGATAATGATGTAAATCACGTAAAAGAAAGCGTTTTTTACCACTCCCCTTCCCCAGGACCAGCCCTGCATTGGTCCATCCCATGGCCAGGGGTGCGGAAGTCTTGCGATCGGCCGCCCGCCGGATGCGCTGGAAAAGCCCATTTTGCCGGACTAGCATTCCCGCCGACGGCGTTGCATCGGGTAAATGACGTCGCCGCGTGATACAGACACGGAGGCAACTCATGAACCGTTCCGGAAGACGCTTGGTCGTTCTTTCTGTTGCGACGATCTGCGGCATGTCCGCGACTCCCAAGACGGCATTGGCGGACGACGTTGCGACATTCTATCGCAGCAAGAGCATATCGGTCATCATTCCTTCGGCGCCGGGGGGCGGATACGACCGGTACGGGCGCCTCGTCCAGCGCCACATGGGACGGTTCATTCCCGGCAGTCCGACCCTGATCGCGCGCAATGTTCCCGGAGCCGGCGGTGTCGTCCAGGCGAATCAGCTCTACACCACGGCGCCCAGGGACGGAACCGCCTTCGGAATCATCCAGCACTCCATCCCCTTCCGGCCGATCCTCGATCCGCGTGAGGTGCGCTACAAGGTCGACGGTTTTCGCTGGCTCGGCAGTGTCTCGCCGATCACCACCCTGGCCATCGTCAACAAGAACGCGCCGATTCGTTCCGTCGAGGATCTCTTCCAGAAGGAACTGATCATCGGTGCGTCCGGCGGCACCACGCTATACCTGCCGTCGACCGTCAACAGCGTGCTCGGCACGAAGTTCAGGATCATCAAAGGCTACAAGAATACCGGCGACATTCTCCTGGCGATGGCCCGCAACGAGGTAGCCGGCCTGGTCGGCGTCGGGCTGAGCAGTCTCCTCGGCTCGAAGTCGGCAAAGAACACCGATTACCGCATCCTGTTCCAGATGGCCTATAGCAAACACCCGGACATCAAGGAGGTGCCGCTGGTCCAGGACTTCGCACGCACGCCCGAGGATAAGGCGGTGATGGAAACCATCTTCGCCAGCTTCTCGATCGGCCGTTCTTTCGTCACGCCGGTCATTCCCGACGATCGACTTGCCGCGCTTCGGGTCGCGTTCAAAAAGACCGTCGAGGACGCGAAGTTCCGCGGTGATGCCAAGAAATCAAAGGCGGAGGTGAGCTACGTCTCCCCGGACGACATCGGCCGGATCATCGCCAGCGTCTATGCGCAGCCCAAGCCGATCATCGATCGCGCAGCCAAGGCATTCGTCGGCACCGGAAACTAGGCAGCAAACGGGAAATCCGCCATTTGCGCGGGCCGCATTCAGGACGTTTCGCGGACGATCACGTTGCTGAACTGCCACGGGTCGGATACGTCGACCGGGTCCGGGAAAAGGTTCCCTTCGCGGCCGGCAAGCGGAGTCCAGTCGGTATAGACGCCCACCACCGGGCCGAGGTAGGGCATCTGCACCTCGAGACAACGGGCGAAATCCACTTCGTCCGCTTCTACGATTCCGGCATCGGGGTTCTCGAGCGCCCAGACCATGCCGGCCAGCACCGCCGAGGTCACCTGCAGCCCGGTGGCGTTCTGGTAGGGCGCGATACGCCGGGTTTCCTCGATCGACAACTGCGAGCCGTACCAGTAGGCGTTCTTCGAGTGGCCGTAGAGCAGCACGCCGAGTTCGTCGATCCCGTCGAGAATCTGGTTCTCGTCGAGGATGATCCAGTCGTCCTGCGGCTTCCACTGGCGGCCCACCAGCTCGTGCAGCGACAGCACCGCATCGTCGCAGGGGTGGTAGGCGTAGTGGCAGGTCGGCCGATAGGTCACCTTGCCGGCTTCGCGCAGGGTGAAGAAATCCGCGATCGAGATCGATTCGTTGTGGGTGACGAGGAATCCCACCTGGGCATCCGCCGTCGGGGTCCATGACCGCACGCGGGTACCGGCCCCCGGCCGGAGAAGATAGATCGCCGCGCCGCAGCCGGTATCGTGGGTACGCCCTTCCGGGGGCAGTTCCGCCTCATGGGTGCCCCAGCCGAGTTCTGAGGGCTGCAGGCCTTCCGACAGGAAGCCCTCGACCGACCAGGTGTTGACGAAGATGCCACGCGGCTTCGGCGACTTGGCGCGCTGGGTGTCACGCTCGGCGATATGGATTCCCTTGACGCCGAGATCGCGCATGAGCCCGGCCCATTCGTCACGCGTCGCCGGCACCGCGGTCTTGAAGCCGGTATCGGCGGCAAGGTTGAGCACCGCCTGTTTGACGAACCACGAGACCATGCCCGGGTTGGCCCCGCAGCAGCTCACCGCCGTCGGACCTCCCGGCTTCCGGCGGCGCAGGTCGAGGAGCGTTTCGCGCAGCGCGTAGTTGGAGCGCGCTTCCGTCGGGAGGTTCTTGTCCATGTAGTAGCCCAGCCAGGGCTCGACCACGGTATCGATGTAGAAGGCGTCGAGCTCCTTGCACAGGTCGATCATCGCCACCGAGGAGACGTCGACGGACAGGTTGACCATGAAGGCGCGACCCGACCCCGCCGTCAACAGTGGCGCCAGGAGCTGGCGATAGTTCTCCTTGGTGACCGCCTCGTTGACGAAGGCGATGCCCTCCCGGTCGAGCATTTCGCGATGGCTGTCGTCAGGGTCGATGACGGTGATCTTGCCGCGGTCGCAGGCGATGTGGCGCAGGATCAGCGGCAAGGTGCCGCGCCCGATGGAGCCGTAGCCGACCATCACGATCGGGCCATCGAAACGGGCATGCACGGGCCAGTCGGTCATGGGACGATCTTCCTCCAAGGACTTGGGTTTCGGGGAGGGGAACGGAGCCGCGCTCAGGCGGCGAGGGCAGCAGGCAGGATCGTCGGCCGCGGCAGGCGGCGCAACAGCGGGCGCGGCGTGATCATGCCCTAGGCGCCCGCGAGCGCACCAGCCACCAGCTCGAGCCCGAGGAAACGGGCGCGGTCCACCGGCCCCGGCAGGTCGAGGCCGAGGGTGAAGCGCGCATCGAAGCCGAAGCGCGCGTAATACGGCGCATCACCGACCAGAAGGATGGCCTGGTGCCCACGCCGGGTCGCCGCCTCGATCGCCATGGTCACCAGGCTGTGGCCGATGCCGCGGCTCCGCCGGTCGCCGGCGACGCCGAGAGGACCGAGCAGCAACGCGGCCCCGGCCGAGCCCGTCGTGATGGGCCACAGCCGCAGCGTGCCGATGAGCGTGCGGTTCTCGATCGCGGCGAAGGCCAGGCCCGGCGCCGGACGGGAATCCCGGCGCAGGAGCTCGCAGGTCTTGGCGAAGCGCTCCGGCCCGAAGCAGGCGTCGAGCAACGCCTCGCGCGCGGGCTGGTGGGCCGGGGCTTCCCGTCTCAGGCGGATCATCGTCCCGGCCTCAGATCACGTAGGCCTGCAACGGCGGGAAGCCGTTGAAGGCGACCGAAGAGTAGGTCGTGGTATAGGCGCCGGTCGCCTCGATCAGCAGTTCGTCGCCGATCTCGAGCGATATGGGCAGCGGATACGTGACCTTTTCATAAAGCACGTCCATGGAATCGCAGGTCGGCCCGGCAATGACGCAGGGCGCGACGGCACCACCGTCCCGCGGTGTGCGGATCGGGTAGCGGATCGCCTCGTCCATCGTCTCGGCGAGGCCACCGAACTTGCCGATGTCGAGATAGACCCAGCGCACCGGATCGCGCTCGGACTTGCGCGAGATCAGGACGACCTCGGTCTTGATGACGCCGGCATCGCCGACCATGGCGCGGCCCGGCTCGATGATCGTTTCGGGAATGCGGTTGCCGAAGTGACGGCGCAGCGCCCCGAAGATGGCCTGGGCGTATTCGTCGACCGACGGCACGTCCTTCAGGTAACGCGTCGGGAAGCCGCCGCCGAGGTTGACCATGGACAGCCGGATCTTCTTGCGCGCGAGCGCCTTGAAGGTGCGCGAGGCGTCCGCCAGCGCGCGGTCCCAGGCGCTGGTGTCGGGCTGCTGGGAGCCGACGTGGAAGGACAGGCCGAAGGCCTCGAGGCCGAGCGCCTGCGCCCGTTCCATCACCCCCACAGCCATGTCGCGGCTGCAGCCGAACTTGCGGCTGAGCGGCCATTCGGCGCCAGCGCCGTCGGTGAGCACGCGGCAGAACACGCGCGAGCCGGGCGCCGCACGGGCAATCTTCTCGACCTCGGCGACCGAATCGACGGCGAAAAGGCGTACGCCGAACTCGAAAGCACGGGCGATATCGCGCTCTTTCTTGATGGTATTGCCGTAGGAAATGCGGTCCGGCGTGGCACCGGCGTCGAGAGCCATCTGAATCTCGGCGACTGAAGCCGTGTCGAAGCTGGAACCGAGCTCCACCAGCAGGCGCAGGATCTCCGGCGCGGGGTTGGCCTTCACCGCATAAAAGATGTTGGTTTCGGGCAGGGTCCGCGTGAACGTTTCATAGTTACGGCGGACCACATCGAGGTCGACCACGAGGCAGGGCCCTTCGGGCCGTGCCTTGGCGAGAAAGTCGAGGATACGCTGGGTAGCCATCGAGTCGTCTCCAATCCAGACTGTTGCCACATCCGGACTTCCTGGCGCAGGGGACGAGGTGGAAACGTCGATCCTGCGGGTCGGAAACCCGGATGGGGACAAGCCCCGCCACGCGGAACTTTCCCCGGTTAGTCTGCCTTCGGATTGGATCGGGTAGACCCGGTCCGCACGTGGGGCAAGGAAGGTGTGCCTCTTCAGTGTCACCGGTCTTTGGACAACCGGACTGAGACCAAAAAAGCCCGCACCGTCGTTGCTTTAAGGTGCTTCCGGCCTTCGGAAAGGACGGTGTGCCAGCACCCACGGGCACGTGCGACTTAGGGCACCGCTCACGTACGACTTCTTGGAATCGGAATCAAGAGAAAAGTTTGGGGAGAACTCATTTTTTGTGTGGAGGGCCAGAGGTTTAACAGGGCCTTAACGGGGGCGTGGCCGCCGCCGCCGGGCATTCCGGGCGAGTAGAGCTTATGCGCCTCGCGGCACCACGGGCCGGAATCAGCAGTTTTCCGGGCGTGGTGGGCGCGGCAGGGATCGAACCTGCATGGCCGAAGCCAAGGGATTTTAAGTCCCTCGTGTCTACCCATTCCACCACGCGCCCGGAACCCGGCGGCAGGAACCTTACCCGCTGTGCTCCGGCTGGGAAGAGGAAAATGTCCGGCCGCCCTCCGCCCGTTCAACGCCAGTAGCCGAAAGTGAGGCCGTGGCCAGTGCCAGCGAGAGAGCGATAGGCGGGCACGTAATCAACCAGCGTCATCCTCGCCGGGGCCATGGCGCCGGCGACAGCGATCCAGTTGAGTATCTCCGGCGTACCTGGCCCGCGGTTGAGGCGGGCGCGGTCGAGCCCGTACAGAGCCTCCGGCGTGCCGGCAGCGAGGGCGTCGACGACCTGGCGGTCGAGCTCCTCGTCCAAGACCTGGTGGCTGAGCCCGCCCGAGGCGACAAGGCCGACCCGGGCATCGCCCGGGAAGGCCCGGATCAGACGGCCGAGTTCGATGCCGACCGCGTGGCAGCGCCGCGGCGTCGCCTGGTTGGGCAGGTCGCGGCTCAGCAGGAAAGGCACCGACGGGATACGGCGCCCGCCGAACAGCCACTCGTAGGGAAAGGTAAAGGCGTCGTCGAGGGCGGCACCATCGTGCAGCCGATCGAGGCAGGCGACGTCGAAGTCGTCGGCGATCAAGTTCTCGATCAGGTAGTTGGCGAGCGCAGCGTGGCCCGGCGCGTCGGCAAGGTTGCGTTCCCTGGCCCGCTTTTCGTCGGATACGAATCGGGCGTCCGGGTCGAACGGCTGGTCGTCCCGCTTCACCACCGGAAAGGACTCGGCACGGAACACGCCGAACACCGGGTGATGGTCGGCCGGGCGGACGCGGTGGATGTTGCTGATCACGACCACGACGTCGAGGCGCGCCTCGTTCACGATGTCCGTCAGGACCTTGAGGGCGGCATGGGCGGCGGCGTGCCGGACGCGCTGGACCTCGGGGACGATCTCGCGGTCGAGGCCCGGCTTGGCCTGCTTGAGCAGCTCCTGGAAATTGAACCGCGGGTCCCGCGTGTCGCCTTCGCCCAGCCTTGGCCACTGGTCCGGGCTGATCTGGATGCTGGGGCCGTGGGAACTGCCCACCGCCAGAACGAGTTGCGCCATGTCCTGCCCCTCCCTAGGCGTCCTGCTCGATGCCGGTGCAGCCCGGAACCATGGACTTCATCCGGCAGGTGGCGCCGGACGCTTTCAGCTCCGCTTCGAAGATACGGTGAACTTCGGGGTCTTCGTCGGCATATTCGATCTGGTTGCCACCCTCCTTGACACTGGTTTCCGTCGCGCCGCGGCCGTCGTCGGCGCCGTGGGTGCTGAATTCGTACCGGTTCGAGCCCCAGCGCAGCGCGAGGTACCGCGCCGGTTCGTCGCCGGAGTTGAAATGCTGGTGGAACCACTGGGACGGCGGCACCACGATGCTGCCGGGCTTCCAGTCCACCTTTACCCGTTCGTCCCACTTGCCGTCCTCCCACAGCAGGGTGAAGCCCTTGCCGCCGAGGATGATGACGTTGGCGCCCGGGCCGTGACGGTGCGCCTTCTTGTAGGTGCCGACCGGGAATTCCGAGATGTGGGCGACCATGGTGTTGTGGGCGAGCTCGAAACAGAGATACGAGCCGCCCGCCCCACGGTTCCCCCGCTTGTAGAGCTGGAACGTGTCGGCGTTGGGGACGAAGTTGGTTTCCCAGATCTTGAAGGTACCCCGCCGGTTGAGCCACAGCTCGCCATCGCCGTCGAAAGCCTGCTCGCCGTTGTAGCGGTCGGTGAAGTCGAAGGGGGCGTTGAAGACGAATTCCGTATTGTGGAACAGGTTCATCACCACCGGCGCGCTGATAACGGCGACGTAGCGCGCCGGCGCCGTGCCGGAGGTGTTGAAGTGCTGGAACGTCGTGTTCATCGGTATGGCGAACAGGCTCCCGGCCTGCCATTCGAAGGTATGGCTGGCGCCCTGCTCATTCGAAATCCTCGTCGCGCCGGAGCCTTGCAGGACGTAGACCAGTTCCTCGTAGAGGTGCCGCATCGGCCTGGTCGACCCTCCGATGGGCACCTCGGCGACGTAGCAGTTATTGGTATCCCCCGCCCCTTCCAGGTTGATGAAGGCGCCCAGCCCGCCCGTGCGCTCCCAGGGGCCGAGGGTGACCGTCTTCAGGTCCTCGATGAAAAAGGTATCGTAGACCGGAATCCCCTCACCCTTCTGCCACTCGGCATAGGCGCTGCTGCGCGTCATCCGTACCGGTTCTGCCTCAGTCGTCATGTCACCTCCCTTTCGTCTTCGTCCATCACACGCCGCGGTCCTTGACGCCGACCTGGAAGCCGAACCAGCGGGCAACCAAGGCGAGCCCGGCGGTCATGGCGACGATGAACAGGCTGATGATCCCGGCGACCTCGCGGGCGGCGCCGACGTTGGTTGTCATGTATTCGAGCGCCAGCAGCGACAGGGTCACCGTATCACGGCTGGCGAGCAGGATGACGCTGCTGGTGGCGCCGGCAGCCAGCACGAAATTGAGCGTGCCCAGGAGGATCATCGTCGGCGCGATCAGCGGCAGCCAGATGCGGAAGTAGGTGTAAAGCCAGCCCGCGCCCGCGGTGCGGGCGGCTTCCTCCATGTCCTGTCCCATCTGCAGAAAGGTGCTCTTGAACATCTGGATACTGGTGAGCTTCCCCTGGAGGATGGCGACGATGATCAGTATCCATGTCGTGCCGAACAGCCAGTTGAGCCCCGGCGTATCGAGGATCACCCACAACAGGCCGAGCCCCGACAGCATCCCCGGGATGCCGGCAGAGACCCAGAAAATGGAATCGAGCGCGAGACGCCCGGGCCAGTTCCGGCGCACCAGAACGTAGGCCACCATGGAAAACATCACCGGCGATATGATGGCGGTGGAGATCGCGATGATAAAGGTCGTCGACAGCGCGCGGAAGAAGATCGGGTCGGCCAGCACCGTCCGCCAATGGTCGAGCGTATAGGTCGGTGTCGCCTGGAAGAAGCCGGCGCGGGTCATGAAACTGCCGCCCAGCAGCGTGAGTACCGGGACCACGGTCAGGAGCGCGACGACGAAGACGACGAGAATGAAGGCGAAGGGCTGGAGCGGCCCGAGATGAATCAGCCCCGGCTTGTAGTCGCCGCTGATCGTCGTGTATTGGCGGCGCGTCAGAAGCCAGCGCTGCAACGGGATGAAGATCAGGATGATGATGAGGGTGAGGCTCGCGAGCGCCGTCGCTTCGCCATACCCCGGGGGTTCGACCTCCCGCACCAGACTGAAGATGCGGGTCGAATAGACGTAGAACTTGATCGGCGTCCCGAGGATCTGCTCGATCTCGAACGAGTTGAACATGCGCACGGTGTTCAGCATGAACACCACCACCATCGGCGGCACCATCACCGGCAGGGTGATCCGCATCATGGTGCGCAAGCGACCGGCGCCGGAGACCCGGCCCGCTTCCTCCAGCGTGACGTTCATGTTGCGGAAGGCGGGCGTCAGCAGCATGACCTTCTGGGAAATGGCGTTGCCCATCAGGTGGGCGAAGACGATGCCTTCGACGCTGTAGATGTCGAAAAGCGGCCCGTCCAGGAAAAGTACGTTCTTGGCCATGACGTTGATGAAGCCGAAATACGGATCGAGCAGCAGCGTCCAGCCGATGGTCGTGGTCAGCGCCGGCAGCATGAACGAGACCCAGAACATGAACTCGAGTCCGCGGCTGAAACGGATCGGCGTCCGCGCGAGTATCCAGGAAATGAGCACCGCCAGCGGGAAGGCGACGGCGGTATAGGCAAAGAAGACGACGATGGTATTGCCCAGGCTCTCCAGCGTGCCGGGTTCCTCGAACGCCTTTACCCAATTGACGAAGCTGAACCGATACTCGCCGACGATGACGCCTTCGGCGTTGAAGCTCTGGATGAATATCAGGACGATCGGATAGATGATGTAGAAACCGAAAAAGAGAATCAGGACCGCCATGACAAACATGCCGGTGCCGGGAAGGCGGACCTTGCCGGGTGGCGCGACGGCGGACTGTACCGTGGTCATGGGGCGACCTGCTCCTTCACGACAGCGGAACCGGGGGACGGCGCCGCCGCCCCCGGCCCAAGCGACCCTATTTGTAGCCAGCTTCCTTCATGATGGTGCGAAGCTTGGTGATGATCTCGCTCTGCTTGTTGATGTACGTCGGATCCGAGAACGGCACATAGTACTCGCCTTCTGGATCGATACGGTATTGCTGTGCAATGACCTTGTTGTCTACGTCGCGGCGAAGCGAGTCCGTCTTTTCTCCGATCTTGATGAACAGAGACTGCCCTTCCTTGCTCAGTGCCCAGTTAATGAACAGGTTGCGCGCGTTGGGATTGGGGGCGCGGTCCATGGCCATCAGGTTTGCCGCGGAAGCGGACAGCACCTCGCCCTCCGCCATCGGATGCGGCAGCCAGCCGGCGATGGGGAAATTCTGTCCCGCCAGGATCTCGGCCTGGGTAGAGGTGCCGAACAGGCCGATGGGGAACCGGCCGATGGCGACCCATTCCGCCGCCTGACGGGCATCGGTGACGATCACCGGCTTCATTTCATTGGCCCAGCGCCGGAACCACTTCTCGCCGATCTTGGGATTAATGAACATCGGCACCGAGGAGGCCGCGGTGCCCTGCGCCCCCGGTGACCAGGACACGATCTTGCCCTTCCACTTGGGATTGAGCAGATCGTGATAGGACTTGATCTCCTCCGGCTTCACCATCTTCGTGTTGTAGGAGATGTTGTAGGCAGGCGACGCGCCCCAGGTGAAGATGTAGCGATGCTCCGGGTCGGTGTAGTGATGCTTGCCCTTGAACCAGAGCTTCGGGTCCTTCACCTCCGGATCGATCAGCAACTCCGGGAAGGACGCAAGCGCCTTGTTGGGCAGGAGCTGCACGAGCGCGGTGTTGGCACCACCCAGCCAGACATCCACCGTAAACCGGCCGGCGCGCCGTTCCGCCAGGATGCGTTCGGCGTGCTTGCGGCCGCTGCCGGTCTGGAAGTTGATCTTGACGCCGTATTTCTTCTGGAAAGCCGGCATTGCCGCACGCAGCTTGCGAGGCACTTGCCCGGACAGGATGACCTCAACCTGGCCCTCCTTCTTTGCTGCGGCGATCAGCTTGTCCATTTCCGGCGTCGCCGCCGCGACCTGTGCGGACACGGTTGGGAACATCAGCACCGTCGCCACGACGCTTATCGAAACCAGTTGTCGCATCATGTCTTGCACTCCCTTCGTTTGGCTCGGTCCATGAGGATGATCAGGAATCGGAGTCGCTGCCGCGCCAGTCGGACAGCCAGGCGCTGTGTCCCTCGGGACGGAGCCTGAGCCAGACCCGGCTGCCTTCGGGTCGCGGATCGTGGCGCCCGCCGTAGATGACAGAATGGCCCTGCCCGGGAACCTCGATCTGGTATTCGACCCTCTCGCCGACGAACAGCGCCGCGCGCACCGTGCCGGACACAACGCCCGCGGGCATGGCATCGCCGGCGGTCGACTGGATTTCTACGTCCTCCGGACGGACGCCGATGAAGACTTCCTTGCCGGCGGGGATGCCGCCCGGATCGCTGGTATGGCCGAAGACGACGCATTCCGGCGCGCCCTCGAGGCTGATGGCTAGCGCCCCGGATGGGTTTGCCGCCTTGACCGTTCCTCGAAACAACAAGGTTTTTCCGACGAAATCGCGCACGAATTCGTTGGCCGGCTGGTCGTAGAGCTGGCGTGGGCTGCCCTGCTGCTGGATGACGCCGGATTTCATCAGGGCGATGCGGTCGGAGAGACTGAGTGCCTCGACCTGATCGTGAGTGACGAACAGGACGGCAATATTGAGCCTCTTCTGCAACAACTTGACCTCGAGCCGCATCTGCTCCCGCAGCTTCGCATCGAGATTGCTGAACGGTTCGTCGAGGAGAAGAATACGCGGCTCGTTCACCAGCGCGCGCGCCAGGGCGACGCGCTGCTGCTGCCCGCCGCTGAGGAGCGGACCGGGCCGCTTCTCCATCCCCGCCATGCCGACCAGTTCCAAGGTCTTCGCGACCCGCTCCCTGATTTCCGCACGACCGCATCTGCGGGCCTTGAGCGGGAAACTGACGTTCTCCTCCACCGTCATGTGCGGCCAGATGGCGTAGGACTGGAACACCATCCCCAGGTTGCGCTTTTCCGGCGGAAGGGAGAGCCCCTGATCCGTGATCACCACGGCCTCGTCACCGAAATGGATCGAACCCTCGTCCGGCTGCTCCAGGCCGGCGACCATGCGGAGCGTCGTCGACTTGCCGCAGCCCGACGGGCCGAGCAGGGTAAAGACCTCACCGTCCGCAACGTCCAGGGAGAGACCGTCCACGGCTCTCTGGGTCGCACCCGGGTAGGTTTTCGACAGGTTCTGGAGACGGATGGCCGCGCCACGCGGAACGTTACGGGACGCGATGCCTGCCATGGAAACTACGTTCGGTTTCTGAACAGCGTCGGTCGTCACCTTGGTTCTCCCGGTTGAGGCTCGCGCGCGGGCATCTCCGCCTCCCTGCGAGCTTCCGGCGCCGGCCGCGAGAGCCGGCGCCGGCATGGCCCTAGATTTTGAGGTTGAACACCTTGCGGGCGTTATCCTCGAAAATCTTCTTCTTGTCCGCTGCCGTAAGCGACGCGATCGATTCGATCAGCGGCCTTGTGTCGTCCATCCACTGGCCCGTCTTGGGATCCTTGGCCGTGCCGGCACCCGGACGTTCGGTGCCGAACATGCAACGATCCGGCGTCGCCCAGCGGAAAAGCATTTCGAGCGCGTCCTGGGTATAGAGCGCGGTATCGAAATAGAGCCGCTGCAGGCTTTCCTCGAAGGTCTCCCGGGCCCGGCCGCCCTTGATGCGGGCGGCGCGGAAACGGCCGATCTGGTACGGAATGGCACCCCCGCCGTGACAGATGATCAGCTTGAGCGTGGGGAAATCCTGAAACACCCTGGACGACAGGAGCGAAATGATCGAGATGCTCTCCTCGAGGATGAAGTTCAGTGTGTAGTTGAAGCGATCCGCCCGGCACCCGGCGCCATGCACCATTGCCGGGACGTCGAGCTCGACAAGCTTTTCATAGAGCGGATACCAGTATTCGTCGCCCAGCCCCGGCGGCGGCTCGAGATTTTCGCTGGGATCGGAATTGAGCAGGCAGCCGACGAAACCCAGCTCCTTGACGCAGCGTTCGAGCTCGGGAATTGATTCCTTCGGGCTCACGCCCATGTTCTGGGGCAGCGATGCCATGCCGATGAAACGGTCGGGGAACAGCTGCACCTGACGCGCCGTCAGGTCGTTGCAGGCCTCGCAGAAGCCATGGACGATGCGTTCGGGCTTTTCCGAATGCATCATCTGATAGGGCCGGGGCGAAATGATCTGATAATCGGTGCCGACCTGATCCAGTTGCTCCAGGTGCGAAGCGCCGCCATGAACCGGCCGGTTGAGTGCCTCGGTGATCAGCTCGTCCGACAGCTTGAGCTTGTCGCGCGGCCGGGACCGGGCCGCCAGGAGGTTCGACTTGTACGCGAAGAGCTTGTCCGGTGCCGTGAAGTGAGCGTGAATGTCTATGATCATCGTTTCCTCTGTCCTTCTACGTTAAACTGGAATTTCTTCTCCGTCGCGCCGCCAGCCCGAGAACGCTACCGCCCTTGTCACTGCGCCCCGCCAGCCGGGACTCCAGCGACGGCACCGGGAACGAAAGGCCGGGACGCCACGGGGCTGAAAAACTCCGGCGGCGCTTCAAACACACCATCGGCCGTTGCTCGCGGTTCATCCGTTGCAGACCTATTGCGGAAGGATGGCTCACCGTCGCTTCATGGGCAGACAATTTTCCTTGCCTCAAGGCGGTCTCCCCTCTTGGTCCAGCCGACCTCGCAGGTCATCCCGGTCTTCACCGCTGAACGCGGGCTGATCTTTCCGCCCACAGTGATCTCGGTCCGGCTGCCGCTGACCCCGATTTTCAGGTTCTTGCCCTCGTTCTTGAACACGAGCACGCGCCCTTCGCGCTGGACCTCGTCGAGCTTGACCTTGACCATGTCCGGCGCGGTCTCGGCCTTGATCTGGGGCAGGCCCAGCTTTGCCCGCATGGCCTTCACGACCTCCACCCCGGCGGGGTTCTGCTCGATCGCATCGACGATGAGGTCGCGGGTCTTTTCGCCGTCGACGGGCACGTAGCCGTCGCCAAGGATGTTGTTGGCATCTTTCTTGAACATCGGATCGGCGGTCGTCGCCTTGAAGGATGCGCGCAGGACGTCACGCGGCCCGGCCGGAGTCTTCGGCGGCAGCGCGAAGAACTTGTCGATGGCATTGGATCCCGTCCATTGACGGTAGGCCGCCCATTGCTCCTTGGTGAGGCCCTTCTTCTTCAGAAGGTCCTCGAAGACCGGCACCCCCGAATAGTCGGCGCGGGATTTTTCCACGACCAGCGGCGTGGCCCCTTCCTGCTTGGTGAAGCGATCGAGAATCTTGTCGGTGCCGGAGCCGAACATGTCGATTTCGCCGCGCCCGTAGGCGAGGTAGATCGCGTTCGAATTGGGGTAACCGAGGACGAACTTGAGGTTCCAGCCGAGGTAGATCGCGCCGAAGGCCGCCACGGAATCCTGGGTCCGGTCCGTCGAGACCGAGCCGTGGGCGATGGGCGGCAGCTTGGGATTCGTCAGGCGCTCGAGGGCGGACTTGCGGATCAACTGTACCGAAGGGCCGCGATCGATGGAGCCGACGTAAACCCATTCCTTCAAATCGTAGCGCACCGCCGACGACTTGCGGAGCACGGGACCAAGGGTCCCACCGCCGGCGAACACGCCCACGGTCAGGCCATCGGGGCGAACTTGGTGCTGCAGGTCATTGGCACCGGCCGCCTGCAGCGGCTTGTTGCGGACCAGCACTTGGGGCTTGCCGGGGATGTGGTTGCCCAAATAGCGCGCGACCAGCCGGGCGGTCGTATCGGTGCCGCCGCCTGGCCGGGACGCGATCATTACCGTCAGGGTCTTGCCGTCGTAGAAGTCCGCGGCAACGGCGAATTCCGGCGCGGCCGCAAGAACGGTCAATCCGGCCGAAAGCGCCCAAGCTGACGTCCGTAAAGGTGCGGCACGGCATTCGTTCCTGTCTGTTCGATGTTGCATCTTGCCTCTCCTGTCGGTTTTGCCTGTGCGCCTTCGGCGCTTGCGGTCGTTGGGAAGCTGGTTCAAGGGAATCAGGCGATTCCTCCCGTCCTATTGCGCCGCCCCCTGGCGCTCCGGCCTCATCAGGCCAATCCTCTCGTTGATAACGTCAAGCTCGATGATCGATTCGCTGCCCGCCGGGCGCACGCCGAGAGGGACGTTGCCCTGTGCGACTGCCTCGATCTGCTCCTTCACCAGGCGGCGGTACATGACCACGCCCTTGTCGGCGGAACCGAGTCGCTCACGCGTACGGTCCAGTACCCGCCCCTGGGTTTCCCAGGCCATGACGTCCTGGGCCAGCACCATGTCGAGCCGATAGTCGCCCGCCTCGTTGCGCATCGAAACGAAGCTGAACGGCGCCGAGGCATCGGCCGGCGAGTGCACGCCCGCTTCGGGGACGAAGTTGACCATGAAGACCTGGGTGTTGTTGTCGTCGATCGGCACCCGATACTGCAGGTTATGGCGATGGCCGCCCTTGCCGCTGCGGTCGTGGGCGACGTGACGTAGGATGTTGGGAAACAGGAGCGGATGCTGGTCCGTCTGCACCCCCTTGCCCTTGATGGGGGTGGTGCGGCGTTTCATGATGCCGAAGTCGAAGGGAATGAAGTCCTCCTTCTCCTCGAATTCCTCCATCAGGCTGGCGAGATGGGCGGTCCGGCCATGCAGCCAGAACAGGTGCGACGGGTCGACGGAGTTTTCCATGCACTGGAGCCAGTTACATTCGACCACCGAATGGCGCTCCACCGTGCGCCGGCCGTGTTCCCAGGCGAGCACATCCCAGTATGGCAGCGCCGGCGCGGGTGCCGGGCCGAGATAGGCGAACAGCATGCCGCCGAGGGGGCGCACCGGATAGGCGGGATGCCGGACACTGTCCTTGAGGGTGCTACCCTTGGGCTCGGCCGGGGTCTCGATGCAGGCGCCGTCGCCGTTGTACTTCCAGCCGTGATAAGGACAACGAATGCCGTCTTCTTCCACCCGCCCGTAAGCGAGCGAAGCGAAACGGTGCGAACACTGCTTGCCGACCAGCCCGTAGGCGCCGGATTTGTCACGGTAGACCACCAGTTCCTCGCCGAGCAGCCTGACTTCCAGGATCGGCTTTTCCTCCGTCAGTTCGGCGACACAGGCCACCGGCTGCCAGTAGCGCCGCAGCAATTCGCCCGCAGGCGTTCCGGGACCGACACGGGTGAGCACTTCATTGTCTTCGCGTGACAGCATCGCCGTTCTCCCAGTCTGCCTCCGGCTCAGGCGCCGTGGCCGAGCAACAGGTGTTGGTGATCCTTGTAGAGGTTGCGGATGAACCCCGAATCCTCGATCTGGCGCAGGAAATGGAAATCCCACAGGGCAAGCGGATGGATGTTCTTCGCGTCGCCGTTCTTCTCGTCCTGCTTCAGCGCTTCCTGGTAGACGTTGAACACCGACTGCATGCTTGGGACCAGCCGGGGGTCGAGCTTGGGCGCGAGATCGTCGTAGAGAATCTCCGCCACCTCGCGGCCGAGCTTGCCGTCGTTGTCGTAGCGGTCCATCAGGATCTTGATGGTTTCCTCGCGGTTGATCTTGAAATAGGCGATGCCCTCGATGATCGCCTTGAGCACGCGCGTCACCACATCGGGCTTCTCGTCAACCATCCTCTTGCTGGTGGACATGGTCATGTAAAAGATCATGTACTGCGGATCGAGCGGAATCACCTTGAGCTGCGATCGCCGCGCCAGTTCCGCGTTGGGCTGGCTGAGGAAGCAGGCATCCACGTCCTTGTCGCGGACCATTTCGGTGAGGGTCTTGCGCTTTGGCTTTCCCGGCTCAATCACGTCCTGCTGGGCGCGCCGGACCAGCTCGACCTCGTCCTTGTCCGCGTCGAGACCGTGCTGCTTCAGGTAGAGCCAGGCGTTCAGATATGGATGATTGCCCCGGGTCCCGACCTTGCGGTGCCTGAGGTCGGCGAGGGAGTTGATCCCGGTGTCCTCGCGCGTGACCAGGGCAACGTTGTTGTTGCTCATGCTCTGGCCGACGTAGGTCCAGGTGTCGCCGCGGGCGCGCGCGGCGTAGGTGGAGACATGATTGCCGGAGACGAATTCCACTTCACCGGTGGGCACCAGCTTGTGGGCGTCCTCGCGGCTGATGACGCGCTGGTAGTCCACATCCAGCCCGTGACGCGCCCAGGCGCCCGATTCCTGGATGACGTGCATCAGCACCAGATGGCTGTGGGCGCGGTAGGGGAAACTGATGTGGTCCATGATTCGATCTCCGATGCTTGGGCACGGCGCGCTTCAGGGTGCCGGTACCTGGTGCTTGAGCCGCCGGACCTTGCCGTCGTGGCCCGAGGCCATGATGGCGAGGCAGACTTCGAGGGTCGCCTTGCCCCAGTGCCCGTCGGGAAAGGCGGGGCGTTTCCTGGCGATGGCATCCACCAACTCCTGCAGCTCCTGGCTACGGCCATGGCCCGGGGCCAGCGGGATATCCTCCCGCCCCTTCTGGGTATAGACGTAGATGCCGTCGGGCGCCTGGCGGATCACGCCCTTCTCGCAGAACACCACGGTCAGGCCGAAGAACGGCTGGTGCTGGTCCTCCCTGCCGCCGCCAGCACCATGATTGCCGCGGTCGTGGGCGACGGCGCGCTTGCGCGCGGGATCGGCGGCGCCCATCAGGCGCGGCTTGTCCACGCGCGGAAACGCGCGCGCGCCTGTCTGCAGGCGGCCCGATTCGCCGATACCCCATGTCAGTTCGGTGACGTCGAAGTAGCCGTAGCCGTTGAAGGTGACGGTCGCGGTGGAGCCGGTGTCGAATTCCAGCAGGGCGGAGAAATGGCCCTCGGTATCGAAGTATCGGTCCGCGCGGCCGGAAATACCGCGCACGTTCCGGACCATGCCACCGCCGAGAAAGCGCACGATGTCGACGATGTGCGGCCCCTGTCGGTAGACGATGCCGCCGCCCTTGGTGGTATCGAGCTCGGGCGCGAGCCGCGGGCGCTGGAGCCAGTCGTTGAAGTTGGCGGCGTGGATCTGCACCACGCGTCCGAGCCGCCCCGACCGGATCACCTTGCGCATCGCCTTCATGGGCGCCTGGTAGATCTTGGAATGGCCTTGCAGATAATGCACGCCTGCTTCCTCGCAGGCCCGGATCATGCGGTCGCACTGCTGCAGGGTCACCGCCATGGGTTTCTCGCAGATGACGTGCTTGCCCGCGCGCGCCGCGGCGATGGTGTGTTCCATGTGAACCGTGTTGGGAGTCGATATCCACACCGCGTCCACTTCGCCCTTGGTGCAGAGGTCCGTCACCGAACCGAAGGCAGGCTTGCCGTACCGCGTGCTGAAGGTGGCCCGTGCCTCCGCGCTGGTGTCGGCGCCGCCAGCAAGAACATAGGGCGCACCGTCGCGGAAGGCCGGCAGGACTTGGGACGAGGCGACGCCGAGCCCGGCGACCCCGACGCGGAGCGGGCCCTTCCCGGTCTTCCTTTTCGGCTGCGTCGCCATCTCAGGCCCCCGACAGGTCCGCGTAGTAGCGCCAGGTCGAATTCATATGGACGTTTTCCCCCCGCGGGCGCTTGTCGCGGCAGCGCTGGAACTCGGCGATGTCCTCGTCGGGAATCGGCTTGGGCGTGCCCAACTGATGGGCGCGGAAATTCATCTCCGCTAGTTCGTTGAGGCGGATCGCGGTGACCGTCGCCTCCTCGACGCTGGCGCCCGCGGTGGTGATCCCATGGCCGCGCATGAGGCAGACGCTCTTGTCGCCCATGGCGGCACCGAAGTCCTTCGCCAGCTCGAAATTCGTGATGGTGATGGACCGCCCGTAGGTCGGGATGCCCTTGAGCAGCAGGTCGAGGCTGCCGGGATCGTAGCCGCCGTAAAGCGGCTCGAGCGGCATCTCGCAAATGGTGAACAGCACCACCGTCGGCGGATGGATATGCACGACGCTCTCCACCTCAGGCCGGGTACGGTAAAGGTGCACGTGAAGGAAGACCTCCGACGGAGCACCCAGGCCGTCGGCGCCATCCACTTTCTTGCCGTCGAGGTCCACGGCGATGACCTGATCGGCTGTGGTGTAGCGGACTCCGATCTCGTCGCGCCCGCGGGCGCGGATCAGTACATGCTTTCCGTCAGGCGAGCGCTGGCTCACGTGGCCGGTGGCGGCCTTGGTCAGGCCGAGTCCCCCCAGCATGCGGCAGGATTTCGCGACGAGCTCGCGCGCGTCGCGGTCCGCGGTAGGTAACGCCATACCCTTGCTCTCCCCGTGGCCGCTCCGGCGCGGAAGCGGCCTTGCCGGCCCGCCGCGTCGTCCCACGTCCGGGCCGCTTCATTTTGTTTCCCGCCAATAGCTTACTCACTGGAAAGGGGCTTGATTAGCCCCTATCCGGTCAACATACATTTTATTTCCTGAAGCCCTATTCTAAAGAATGGATCGGCCGCGCCTATCCCGGAGAAACGGCGCGCCAAATCCATAAGCAAATTAGGGACATGCGCGGGCCGCTCCGGCCCCATCCTGGTGTCAGGTCCCGTGGTCGGGATAGAGAGACTCGGCCAGGCGCCGGGTCATGCGCCACTCCGGCCCGCCGTAGGGCTGGTTGGCGCGGCGTTTTTCGTGCTGGGTCCGGGTGAAGTCCTTCACATCCTGCGAAATTTCGCTGATTTCGACGCCCGTCGCCATGACACGCTCGTGCAGTTCGCAGGCGTAGATCAGTCGGCGCATAAAGGTAAACGCCTCGCCGATATCGCGACCCACGGTCAGCAGCCCGTGGTTGCGCATGATCAGGGCCTTGCCGTCGCCGAGGTCGGCGATGATGCGCGGCGCTTCGTCCTTCTCGCTCGCGTAGCCCTCGAAGTCGTGATAGCCGAGCTCGCCGTGCAGGACGCAACCGGTCTGGTCGAGAATTTTGAGCCCGCTTCGCGTTGCCGAAATCACCACGCCCGCCATGGGATGGGTGTGGCAGACGCAACTCACTTCAGGTTTTGCCGCCAGGATGGCGCTGTGGAAGTTGAGACCCGCCGGCGCCAGCGTGGCGTCGGTATCGCTGACGATGTTGCCCTTGAAATCAGCCTTCACGAGGCAGGAGGCGGTGATTTCGTGCCAGCCGAGGCCGTGCGGGTTCATCAGGAACAGATCCGGCTGATCCGGCACCCGCGCCGTGATGTGATTGACGAGCCTGTCGTTCCAGCCGAGGTGACACGCCATGCGGAACGCCGCGGCAAGTTCCACCCGCGTTTCCCATTCGGCTTCGCTGATATTGCTGCGCAGCGTTGCCGCCGCCTTCCTGGTTGCCATTTCTCCCTCCTTCAACCTTCACCTCTACAGACCCGGCGTTTCGTCGGGAAATCATACACCATCGACGCCAGATTCGTCGCGCGCCACCGGTCGGTCCAGAATCCGGTTCGCGGGCGCGTCCGATGGCCTTAAACTTCGCCCGGAGCCGATACCTGCCCGCAGAGGCGGGGCGCCGTCCAAAGGGGGGAACACAAGATGCCGCGGCCATGATCATCGACGCGCAGATACACGTCTGGAAGGCGGAAACGCCGGACCGGCCGTGGCGGTCTCCGGTGGCGCACCTGCCCGAACCCTTCGGTTACGAAGACCTGCTGCGGCTGATGCAGGAATCGGGCGTGGACCGGGCGGTGCTGGTGCCCCCCGGATGGGAAGGCGGGCGGTCCGATTTCGCCCTCGAGGGCGCGGCCCGCCACCCCGACCGTTTCGCGGTGATGGGCCGTATCCCGCTCGGCAACGCGGCGAACGCTGTCAAGCTCGCGCGCTGGCGGGAACCTTTCGGCATGCTCGGCGTCAGGGTCGCCTTCCAGAAGAAGGACGCCTGGGCGCAACTCACGGACGGTACAACCGACTGGCTGTGGCCGGCGGCGGAGGCGGCCCGGCTGCCGATCATGCTGTTTGCGCCGGGGCAGGTGGACACGGTCGCCGAGATCGCGCGGGCACACCCCAAGCTGCCCATCATCTTCGACCACATGGGCCTGCTGCGCGAGAAGGACGATGCCGCGGTGCGCGTGATCGAAAGCATCATTCCCCTCGCCGACCTGCCCAACATGCACGTGAAGGTCACCTCGGTGCCGTTCTATTCGACCGAACCCTATCCCTACCGCAACCTGCACGATGTCCTGGCGCGGCTGATCCGCGCCTTCGGGCCGCGGCGCGCGTTCTGGGGAACGGACATCACCCGCATCTGGTCGCTGTGCACCTACCGGCAGTGCGTCACCCTGTTCACGGAAGACCTGCCGTTCCTGTCGGCGGGCGACCTCGACTGGATCATGGGACGCGGTCTCGCCGAATGCCTGCGCTGGCCGCTCGCGCACTGAATGCCACCCTCGGACACTCGACAACACCAGCAGCACCAACGATACAAGGAGGACGCCATGACCAAGTTCCGCTTTCCGGCTGCCGCGGTGGCAACCGCCGCAACCCTGCTGGCGACGGCACCCGCCGTTGCCCAGGACGCCGCCGCCTTCTACAAGGGCAAGACCGTGGAGGTTGTGATCAGCTATGGCGCCGGAGGCGGCTACGACATTTATGGCCGCCTCGCCGCGCGCCACATCGGTGCTCATATTCCCGGTCAGCCACAGGTCGTGGTGCGCAACATGCCCGGCGCAGGTGGCCTGAACGGGGCGAATCATCTGTACAACGTCGCTGCCCGCGACGGCACGGTCATGGGCGTCATCAACCAGAATGCGGCCCTTGGGCAGGCGCTGGACACCAAGGGCATCAAGTACGACGTGCGCAAGTTCACGTGGGTCGGACGCATCACCTCCAACGTCGAGGTATTCCACACCTGGCACGCTGCGGGGGCCCGCAGCATCCAGGACGCTTTCACGCGGGAACTGATCGCCGGCGGCACCGGGCCGACGTCGTCCTCGGTGGTGATGCCACGGGTGATGAACCAGTTACTCGGCACGAAGTTCAAGGTGGCGTCCGGCTACAAGGGTGCCTCCGACGTGGTGCTGGCGATGGAACGCGGAGAAGTGCACGGCGCCGTGCGCCCCTGGGCCGTGCTCAAGACACAGAGCGCGGACTGGTTGCGCGACAAGAAGATCGATCTGCTGGTCCAGTTCGCGCTGGAGCGCCACCCCGACCTGACGAACGTGCCGACGGCAGCCGACCTCGCCAAGACCGAGGAAGCCAAGAAAGTGCTCCTGCTGCTCGCGAGCGGCAGCAGCACGGGCCGTTCCCTGGTTGCGCCTCCTTCGCTGTCGGCGGATCGCGTCAAGGCCCTGCGTTCCGCCTTCGATGCAACCATGAAGGACCCGAAGCTGCGGGACGAAGCCGCAAAAGCCAAGCTCGAGCTCGACGCCATGCCGGGCGACAAGCTGGCGACGGTCGCGGCAAGCGTGTTCGACGCCCCTCCCGCGGTCATCAAGAAGGCCGCCGCGTTGACCGCCCGGCCCAAGAAGAAGGGCAAGAAAAAGAACTAGCGCGCCGGCGGTCGGCCGGCGGCGAGGCGGACGGCCGGCGCGTCCGGCTGGTCGGGCTCATCGGGCGCATCGATGCGCCGAAGTTCGGGGAACTTGTGCATCCATGTGGCGACCACGGCTAGCACCGCGGCGCCGCCGAAAAGGACTGAACCGATGGCGCCAAACCACACGGCGGTGACGCCCGATTCGAACTGGCCGAGATGGGCGCCGACATGGACGGAGAGGCCGGAGACCGCCGCCACACGACCCCGCATGTCGTCGGGAATGCGCAGCTGGATGATGGTCTGGCGCAGGACCTGGCTAAGCATGTCGCCCGCACCAACGCCGATCATGCAGATGACCGACAGCACGAGGTTCTCCGACAGACCGAACAGGATGGTGAAGACGCCGTAAGCGGCCACTCCGGCGAAGATGAGACGTCCCGCCGCGTGCCGCACCGGCCAGCGCGACATGACCAGTGCCATGAGCAGGGCGCCGACAGCCGGCGCCGACCGCAGCAGGCCGAAGCCCCAGGGTCCGGTTTCCAGGATATCCTTGGCGAAGATCGGCAGGAGAGCCGCGACACCGCCGAAAAACGTCGCCAGCAGATCCAGCGACATGAGCCCGAGCAGGACCGGCGTGCCCCAGATCAGGCGAAGACCGGCGAAGACAGTACCGAGGTCGGCCTTCCGTCCCCCACGTTCGGCAAAGGGCGGTGGCGGCAGCAGGACGGCCGACCAGGCGGCAAGCGCAATAAGAGCGAGGCACGCCGCGTAGTCGACGCTGGCGCCCAAGAGGTAAATGACCCCCGCCAGCGAAGGCCCGAGCAGGGTCGACAGTTTCTGCGCCGAGGTCGACAGCGCGATCGCGCGAGACAGCCGTTCACGTCCCACCATGCTGGGCAGGAGCGCCTGCAGCGCCGGACCTTCGAAGGCACGCGCCGAGGCATTGACCAGCAACAGGACATAGAACAGTGTCAGCGGCGGATCGGAGGTGTTGGCTAGGACGAGAAACCCGAACGGCACCGAGAGTTCCACCGCAAAGCAGGCCCTCAGGATCCGGCGGCGATCGTGGCGGTCGGCGATCTGCCCCGCGTGCAGGGCCAGCAGCACCGCCGGCAGGAACTGCACCAGGCCAATGAGGCCGAGGTCGAGCGCGCTGCCGGTCACATTGTAGATATGCCAGCCCACCACAACGCCCAGCATCTGGCTCGCCGTCTGGGACGCGAAGCGGATGGTGAACAGCAGGCGGAACGGCCGGAAGCGAAGCAGATCGAGGGCCGAATCCCGGGCGGCGGCTGGGGCGGATGGGCTCATGGGCTCCGGATCGAAGCTGCGGATCGTCCCGGGAATGCCGGGACGAACGGTCAGCATAGACCGTTCCGGGCGGTCACGGCGATTCGGATTTCGCGTGGCGCCTGCCCTGTTCGCCGTCCCTCAGTTGGGCGTGACGGTCAGGCGAATGCCCCGATCGGGGCGCACGGTCATCGACATGGTCGGGACTGGCAGCGGATCCGGCCCCGGTCCGAACCGGAAACGCGCGAGCAATGTCGTCAGGATGATCTGGGCCTGCATCATGGCGAAATTGGCGCCGACACAGACACGCGGCCCGGCGCCAAACGGCAGATAGAGGAAACGATGGCGGGTCTGGACGGCTTCCGGCGCGAAATTTTCGGGATCGAAGGCGTCGGGAGCGGTCCACCACATTTCATGGCGATGCAGCGCGAAGATCGGCAGGAAGACGGTATCCCCGGGCCAGATATCGCGACCGCAGAGGGTGTCACTCTCCCGCACGTTGCGCGCCAGCATGCCCACCGGGGGATACAGGCGCATGGATTCCTCGATCACCTGCCGGACGTAGGGTGTCACCGCCGCATCTTCAGCACCGGCGGGCCGGTCGCCGACGGCGGCCCGCGCCTCGTCGCGGGCACGCGCCTGGGCGGCGGGATGCAAGGCCAGGAGAAGCAGCGCCCAGGACAGCGCCAGCGCCGTCGTCTCGTGGCCCGCGACGATGAAGAACTGCATGTTATGCAGGAGTTCCGTCGGCGTCATCCGGCGTCCCGATTCCGGATCGCAGGCCTTCAGCATGTAGTCGAGCAGGTCGTCGCGCCCGCTGCCGCCCGCTCGACGGCGAGCCTCGATGGCGCGCGCGACCATCGCATGCATGGTGCGCACCGATCCGCGGCCCAGCACCGCACCGGGACGCGGCATCCAGTCCGGAAGTTGCAGGAAATCGAGGATCGAGGCTTTTCCCACCGTTTCGAAATAGCGCGTGATCGCCGCGCCGTAGACCTTGGCGTCGAAGTGCTCGCGCCCGGAGAGGGCAACGTCGCAAATGACGTCGAAGGTCGCCGAAAGCATTTCCGCCAGCACCTCCGGATGTGTTCCGCCCCGCGAGAGGCGCTGCGCCGTGCGCTCCGCCGTGGCCGTCATCACGGGGGCGAGGGCTGCCACGTTACGTTGCGTGAAGACCGGCGCGACGGTGCGCCGCTGCCAGCGCCAGGATTCGCCGTCGGATGTAAACAGGCTGTTGCCGACGGCGGGTCGCAGCATGCGCAGCATGACCTCGGACTTGGGATAGTTGTCCACGTTGTCGAGGAAAATGCGGCGGAGCGCATCCGGGTCCTGCACCATGTGCCAGCGCGCGCCGAGCCGGCCCGACACGATGGGCCGGCGAAAGGCCAGCGCCGGAATGACTTCCAGCACGTTGCGCCGGGCCGCCCGGACGGTCTGAAACAGCGACAGGGGCCGTGGCGGCGGCGCGACGGTCGGGGGAATGGGCTTGAACGGCCTGTTCAGCATCTCCTTCGGTCCTGCCAGGTGATCGGCACTTATCGGGCCACGTCCCAACGTATATGCCGAGTATGGCATGGAATCCGGCGCCGCCGGGACACCCGCCAAATCATTGTGCTTCGGATCGTTCCTCCATTATCGTAACCGCCGGTTTGCAGTGACAACAACAGCCGGCGCGGGGACGCGACCAAATCAGGGGGAAGCAATGAGCGAAAATCCGGGTCGTGAACTTGAGGGCAAGGTCGCGATCGTCACCGGTGCGGCCCGCAACATCGGCCGCGCCACCGCCGTCATGCTGGCGTCCGCTGGCGCGCGGGTGGTCGTCAACACCCGGTCATCCATGGACGAAGCCAATGAAACGCGGGATGCCGCCGAGGCTGCGGGCGGGGACGCCATGGTGATCCGGGCCGACATTACCCGTCCCGAAGACGTGCAAGCCATGGTCGATGCCACCGTCAAGGCCTGGGGCACGGTCGATTGCCTGATCCACAATGCCGCCGTGCGGCAGCAGTCTCCGGTGACGGAGATGACCTACGAGCAATGGCGCGGCATTCTCGCCATCATCCTCGATGGCGCGTTCCTGTGCACTAGGGCGGTGGTACCCCACATGAAGAAGCAGGGCGTCGGCGCCATCGTCCTCCTCGGCGGGCTGACGGCCCATTGCGGCGCCGGGGAGCGTGCCCATGTCACCGCGGGCAAGGCCGGGCTGGTCGGTTTCGCCAAGGGTCTCGCGCACGAGCTCGGCGCCGACGGCATCACCATCAACGTGGTCGCACCGGGCCTGATCGACACCCGGCGCGGGACCGACAGCGCGGTGCCGCGGCACCACGACCATCTGGCGCCGGTCGTCAACCGGGTCGGCAGGCCCGACGATATCGCCGCCATGATCCGCCACCTGTGCGGCCCCGGGGGCCGCTACATCACGGGCCAGACCTATCACGTCAACGGCGGCGCCTATATGCAGTAGGCGCATCGGAGCCGCGGGCAGCACCTGCGGCGAGGCCTCGATATGCCAGGCTCCGGGAGCCATGAGAGCCTTCGGTTGAGGTGCCGCATCGGGCCGCAACCGCAGGTGCATGCCCACTAACGGGTTGCGATGCGGAGGAGCGGCGGTTAAACCTTTTGCGGGCGGAGAAAGTGTTTTTTCATATGCCGCCCGTAGTTTGGATGCCATGGACGACCGGCTGCCCTTGCCCACCCCGGATGCGCTCTGGGCCTTCTTTCTTGATGTGGACGGTACACTCGGCGATATCGCGCCGACGCCTTCGGCAGTGGTCATTGCCGACCACGTTCCCGACACCCTGACGCGTCTCGCCGCGCTTTCAGGCGGCGCCGTCGCGCTCGTCAGCGGCCGCACCATCACCGAGGTGGACCGTCTCTTCGCGCCCCTCCACCTGCCGGTGGCGGGACTGCACGGACTTGAGCGGCGCAACGCTGCCGACCGCATATCCCGCCCGGTGACCAATCCGGCACCATTGGAGTCGACCCGCCACGCCCTGCAGGACTTTGCATCCGCCCATCCTGGTACACTGGTGGAGGACAAGGGCATTTCCATCGCACTTCATTTCCGGGGCGCCGCCGGCGCGGAAAAGGAAGCGGAAGGGCTTGTCACGGCGCTGCTGGCGCGCCATGGCGCGGCCCTCGAACTGCAGCGCGGCAAGATGGTGCTGGAGCTTCGTCCCCGCGGGGCCGACAAGGGTACCGCCATTCGCGCCTTCATGGCGGAGCCACCCTTTGCCGGTCGTATCCCGGTCTTTGTCGGTGATGACGTTACCGACGAGGCCGGATTTGCTACCATCAATGACCTTGATGGCATCTCCATCCGGGTGGGAGACGGCACCGACACCTGCGCCCGCTATGTGGGGGCTTCGGTCGCCGCCATCCATCGATGGCTGGACGATGCCGCCCGCACGCTTGCCGGACATGCGCAGGGCACAAAGGAAACCGGTCATGAATAATCTCGAGCTGGCGGTCATCGGCAATTGCATCCACGGCGCCCTCATCGACCGTACCGGACGTATTCTGTGGTCGTGCCTTCCGCGCTACGATGGCGACCCCATGTTCTGTCGCCTGATCAACAACGACAATGGCGACGGTGGTTTCTTCGACATCCATCTCGACGGATTTCAGGATTCGGAACAGCAGTACATCCACAATACTGCCGTCCTCACGACCGTGCTGCATGCCGAGGACGGCTCCGCCGTCGAAATCACGGATTTCGCCCCACGGTTCAAGCAGTTGGGCCGGATCTACCGCCCCGTGATGATCGTCCGCATGATCCGCCCCCTCAAGGGAAGCCCGCGCATCACCATTCGGTTGCGGCCGACCGCCGATTACGGTGCACGGCGGCCGGAGATCACCTACGGCTCGAACCATATCCGCTACCTTATGACGGCAGCGACCCTGCGGCTCACTACCGACGCGCCGCTGTCCATGGTGCGCGAGGAAACCCCGTTCGTGCTGGAAGGCCCGATCACCATGATCTTCGGCCCGGACGAGACCCTCAACGCCTCGATCCGCGATTCCGGGCGCAGCTTTCTCGAGCGCACCGTCGACTATTGGCAGGAATGGGTGCGGTCCCTTTCGCTTCCCTTCGAATGGCAGGAGGCGGTCATTCGCGCCGCCGTCACCCTCAAGCTGTGCACGTTCGAGGAAACCGGCGCCGTTATCGCCGCGATGACCACGTCGATCCCCGAGGCCCCCGGCACCGAGCGCAACTGGGACTACCGCTATTGCTGGTTGCGCGACGCCTTTTTCGCGGTCCAGGCGCTCAACCGGCTGGGCGCGACGCAAACCATGGAAGCCTACCTCCGTTATCTCGCCAACGTGGTGGCGACCAGTCCCGACGGATCCCTGCAGCCCGTCTACGGCATCGCCACCGAGACGCGGCTGACGGAGCGTATCATCGACAGCCTTGCAGGGTACCAGGGCATGCGGCCCGTCCGCGTCGGCAACCAGGCCTACGAGCACGTCCAGAACGACGTCTACGGCAGCGTTATAATGGCCAGCACCCAGTTCTTCTTCGACGAGCGCCTGCGCCATCCCGCGAGCACCGGTCTCTATGAACGACTCGAACAGATCGGCGAACAGTGTATCCGGCGATTCGACCAGCCCGACGCGGGCATCTGGGAGTACCGCACCCGCGCTCAGGTGCACACCCATTCGGCGGTGATGTGCTGGTCGGGATGTACCCGGCTCGCACGCATCGCGGAACGGCTGGGGCTGGGCGCGCGCGCTCTCTATTGGGAAACCCATGCACAGCGCATGCGGGAGGTCATCCTCAATGCTGCCTGGGACAGGGACATGAACAGCTTCACCTCGAGCTTCGGCGGCAAGGATCTCGATGCCAGCCTGCTGCTGCTTCACGCGCTGGGATTCGTCGCCGCGGACGATCCCCGTTTCGCGGGCACCGTTGCCGCCATCGAGAAAAACCTGAAGCGGGGCGACTACATCTTCCGCTACGTCAACGAGGACGATTTCGGCGTTCCGGAGACCGCGTTCATCGTCTGTACGTTCTGGTATATCGATGCTCTGGCGGCATTGGGCCGCAAGGACGAGGCGCGCACGCTGTTCGAGCACATGCTTGCCCGGCGCAACGGCTGCGGATTGCTGTCCGAGGACGTCAGTGTTTCCGACGGTACACTGTGGGGCAATTTCCCGCAGACCTATTCGATGGTCGGGCTGATCAATGCCGCCATGCGGCTGAGCCGAAGCTGGGAAGAGGCGTTATGAGCCGGCTGGTCGTCGTTTCCAACCGCGTGACTCGCGCCAGCGGCGGCGCGACCCGGGCCGGTGGTCTTGCCGTGGGGCTGCTGGGTGCCCTCAGGGAAGCGAAAGGGTTGTGGTTCGGCTGGTCCGGGGAGATCGCCGAGGACCCGTCCGACCAGCCGCAACTGGCAACCAGCGGCGGCATCGCCTATGCCACCGTCGACCTGTCACCCCAGGACTATGCCGAATACTACAACGGATTTTCCAATGCCGCGCTGTGGCCGCTGTTTCATTACCGGCTCGACCTCACCGATTTCCATCGCGCCTATTACCGGGGCTACCGGCGCGTAAACGCCCGATTCGCGCGCATCCTGCGTGATCTGCTCCGGCCCGACGACCTGATTTGGGTGCACGACTATCACCTGATCCCGTTGGCGGAAGAGCTCAGGCGCCTGGGCGTGCGCAACCGCATGGGCTTCTTCCTGCACACGCCGTTTCCGTCACACCAGGTCATGGTCGCGCTGCCGAACCACCGCGAGATCGTCGTCGCCATGAGCGCTTACGACGTGGTGGGCTTCCAGACGGCGACCGACCTTCGAACATTTACGCACTACATCATGTTCGAGACCCGCGGCACCTTTACCGACAAGGGCCTTATTCGCGCCTTCGGCCATACGTTCTACGCAGGCAAGTTTCCCATCGGCATCGATGTCGGCAATATCGAGTCTATGGCCGGTTCGGCGCCCAACCCCACCGAAGTCGAACGCCTGAAAGGCAGCCTGTGGGACCGCCACCTGATTATCGGGGTCGACCGGCTCGACTATTCCAAGGGGCTCGTTCAGCGGTTCAAGGCTTTCGACCTGTTTCTTGCCGAGAACAAGGAAATGCGGGGCAAGGTTGTGCTGATGCAGATCGCGCCGCGGTCGCGCGAGGACGTAACGCAATACTCGGAGATCCGACAGGCGCTTGAGGCCGAGGCCGGACGCATAAATGGCGCCTATGCCGAATTCGACTGGGCGCCAATTCGCTACCTCAACCGGGGCTTCAGCCGCAGCATGCTCACCAGTTTCTTTCGCCACGCGCGGGTCGGCCTGGTCACCCCCTTGCGCGACGGAATGAACATGGTGGCCAAGGAATACATCGCCGCCCAGAACCCCGAGGACCCCGGAGTCCTCATCCTGTCGCGCTTTGCCGGCGCGGCGGAGCAACTCCCGAGCGCCCTGATCGTCAATCCCTACGACGAGGAACAGGTCGCGGCGACGCTTGGACGCGCCCTCGAAATGCCGCGCAAGGAACGCCAAGCCCGCTGGAAAGCCGCCATGGACGTCGTTCGCCGCTCCGATATCGACGCCTGGCGCGGCAGCTTCCTGCGCGTGCTGCGGCGCGCTCCCTTTTCCACATGAGAGCCGAAGCGCCCCGGCTCCTCGCCGACATCGGCGGCACCAACGCCCGCTTCGCGCTACAACGACCGGGCCAGCCCCCGGCCCGCTACCGCGTGTTGAAAACGGCGGATCATCCGGGCCTGGGAGTCGCCATCGCCCGTTACCTCGCGCTCGTCCGACCCGCACGGATACCAGACGTCGCCGCCATCGCCGTCGCCGCCCCGGTGCTCGGCGATGCGATTGCGCTCACCAATTCGTCGTGGTCGTTCTCTACTGACGCCGTCGCGCGGGCGGCGGGCTTGACCCGGCTCCACGTCCTCAACGATTTCGAGGTCCTGGCCTGGGCGCTGGCCACGTTCGGTCGAGATGACCTCCGCAAGATCGGGCGCGGCCGGCCCGCGGCGCAGGCCCCCTGCGCCGTGTTCGGTCCGGGCACGGGGCTCGGCGTCTCCTGTTTCCTGCCGGAGGCAGCCGGCGGGCCGGCAGCGCTCGCGAGCGAGGGTGGCCACACCAGCCTGGCAGCGGGAACGGCGCGCGAGGCCGCGGTGATCGAGGTTCTCCGCAAGCGTTTCGGGCACGTATCCGCGGAACGGCTGCTGTCGGGCCCGGGTCTTGCCAATATCTATTGGGCGCTGACCCGGCTCGATAACGCCGCGGATGCGGAGCTGATGAAGCCGGGCGTCATCGCGCGGGAAGCGCGTCACGCAAACGATCCGCGGGCGCTGGAGGCGGTCGCGATGTTTTCGGCGCTGGCCGGACAGTTTGCCGGCGACCTGGCCCTGACCTTCGGGGCACGGGGTGGCGTCTATGTCGCAGGAGGGGTCATTCCAAGGCTGGGGACCGCCTTCGATACCGGCCTGTTCCGCCGACGATTCGAAGCGAAGGGACGGTTCGGATCGTGGTTGCAGCGGGTTCCCACCTGGCTGATCACCCATCCGCGCCCGGCGATGCCGGGCCTTGCCCGTTACCTTGACCTTGTGTGGGATTGAACGGGGACTCCCATTGCCGAACCGGGCCGCAGCAGCGTCTTGCACCATCAAACGGCAGCGGGTTTTACGGAATGCGATATCCGGCCGCGATCAGGAGATCAGGCAGCGCCGCGCACTTTCTCCGGGCGCTCCAACCCGATGCGCTCGTTGATCACCTCGAGCTCGATGATCGGTTTCTCGGCTTCCGCCGCGACGACGCCGAGCGGGGTGCCACCGGCCTGCACCAGCTCGATCTGCTGCTTGAGAAGGCGGCGGTAGGTGACGATACCCCGGTCGGCCGCGCCCAGTCGCTCGCGCGTGCGATCCATGACCGCCCCTTGCGTTTCCCATGCCATCGCGTCCTGCGCCGGGACCTGATCCATGCGGAACCGGCCCGTATCGTCACGGAAATTGAAGTGCTCCATCGGGACCTCGGCGTCCGGCGCCGTGACAACGGCCGAATCCGGCTGGAAATTGACGATGTAGATCTGGGTATGGGTGTCGTCGACCGGAATGCGGCACTGCAGGTTGTGCCGGCGGGCGCGGCTGCCTTTTGCGGTCGCCACATGACGAAGGATGTTGGGGAACAGGAGCGGATGCTGGTCGATCATCGGTCGTCCGCCCGGTTTCGCCGCGGCTGTGGTCCGCCGCTTCATTATGCCGTAGTCGAAGGTGATGAAGTCGTGCTGCTCGTCATAATGATCCATCACCTTGGCGAGATGCGCCGATGATCCATGCAACCAGTACAGATGCGACGGATCCACGGAGTTCTCCATGCACTGCAGCCAGTTGCAGTTGAGCACGGCAAACTTGCGGATCCAGCGTCGTCCATGCCGCCAGGCGAGGACATCCCACTTCGGCAGTGCTGGCGCCGGCGCCGGCCCCATATAGGCGAACAGCATGCCGCCCAGATGCCGCACGGGGTAAGCGGTCTGAACGACCTTGTCGGCAAAGGCGGTGACGTTGGGCTCGGCCGGCATTTCCACGCAATGGCCTTCCGCATCGTATTTCCAGCCGTGATAGGGGCAGCGTATGCAATTACCTTCAACACGGCCATACGACAACGATGCGAAGCGGTGAGCGCATTGTTCGGCAACGAGGCCATAGCTGCCGTCGGTACCCTTGTAGAGCACGAGGTCCTCGCCCAGGATACGAAGCGTCATGATCGGCTTTTCGTCCGTGAGCTCGGTCGCAGCCGCGATCGGCTGCCAGTAGCGCCGGAGCAGCGCCCCCGCGGGCGTGCCGGGACCGATGCAAGTCATTAGTTCATTGTCTTCACGAGACAGCATGACCGTGTTCCTTCCCAGTTTCGTCGGGCGTGCCCCGGGCTAAACAAGGGGCCTCTGTTTTGCGATTTATACTATCACACCATCGCCGTTGTCACCTTAACGCGAGGCGGCCGCGCCTTGCGGAAACCACGAGTTTTCGCGCCGAAGCGGCACGGCGGCATTCCTGCGGCCGGTGGAAAAATACTTGTTCCCGTTGTATGCGCAGCGATAGCTCCGCCCGGAGATGGGCCGGTGACGGACGTTCCGGAAAAGGTTACGGCACGGTCAGCCGATGGCGCCGCCGTCCTTCCGGGCAACGGCGATGACCGCGGAACAGGGCGTCGCGCCGCCGCCGTCGGGGAAGTGGCTGTTGCCCTTCTCTCCCGGATGCTGGATTCCCACGAACATGGTCCTGCGGTCCGTGCTCCAGGTCAGTCCGGTGATTTCGCACTCCCGCGGCCCGACCATAAAGCGGGCGATCTCCCCCGTGGCGGGATCGGCCGCCAGCATCTGGTTGTTCCCGTGGCCGGCGAAGTCGCCGGCGTCGGAGTAGTTCCCGTCCGTCTGGATCCAGAGTATTCCGTTCGGACTGAAGACGAGGCCATCGGGCGAGTTGAACATGTTGCCCTTGTGGATGTTCTTGGAGCCGGCATAAGCATCGGTATGGACAGTGGGGTTGCCCGCCACCACGAACAGGTCCCAGGCGAAACCGTCGGCAAGATGATCGCCGCCGTCCGGCGCCCAGCGGACGATCTGGCCATACTTGTTGCCGGCGCGCGGGTTGGGCCCGCCGACCGGCGTGGCGTCACCCCCGGCGTTGGGCTTCTTGCCGCGATTCGTGTTATTGGTCAGGCAGCAGTAGACCTCGGGCTTCCAGGGATTTGCCGCGACCCATTCGGGCCGGTCCATGGTCGTCGCCTTGACAGCCGACGCGGCCTGGCGCGTGAAAACGCAGATTTCCGCCCGGGATTTCATGCCGGTCGACTCCGGCGTCAATTCCACCCATTCCCCGCGCCCGCCATCCGCGAACTTGGCCACGTGCAGCCGACCGTCCGCCAGAAGGTCGGAATTGTTGCCGCCTTCGACATTGCGGCCCGAACTGACGAACCTGTAAAGGAACTCGCCCCGTTCGTCGTCGCCCATGTAGACTACGGCCCGGCCGTTGGCGGCTAGGACGACTTCCGCGTTCTCGTGCTTGAAGCGGCCGAGTGCGGTGCGCTTCTTGGGCACTGACGAGGAATCCAGAGGATCGATTTCAACAACGTAGCCGGCACGGTTGGGCTCATTCGGATGCTTGGAGAGATCAAACCTGTCGTCCACGGAAGCCCATGCATGTCCTTCGTCCTTGCCCTTGATGCCGTACCGCTTCATCTCTGCGGTGAGCTTGAAGTTGGGATCGGTCGAATAAAAGTAATTGCTGAAGTTCTCCTCGCAGGCCAAATACGTGCCCCACGGCGTGCGGCCGTTACCGCAATCATTCCATGTCCCGTTTGCTCCGGTCCCGGATCGGTCCTGCGCGGTTTTCAAGAGGTCGTGCCCGCGGGCGGGGCCGGTGATTTTCATCGGCGTGTCGGCCGTAATCCGGCGGTTGTAACGCGAGTCCTTGACGATCGACCATCTGCCGTCCTTTCGGGCAATCTCGACGATAGAGACCCCGTGAGCGGCCTTGCTCTTGCGTACGTCGTCCGCCGTCATTGACTTGCCGCTGTCGCCGCCACGCGGAAACGTGTCCAGTTCGACATACTCGTTGTTCACTACCAAGATGCTGCGCCCGCCGGCGGAAAACAACGACATGCCGTCGACGTTGTCGCCGAAGGCGAGTTCCTGGCTCGCGCCGGTGCCATGACGGGCGTGGTCGAAGGGGAGAGTTGGACCAGAGCGGATCGCCCCACCGGGCGACCACATGCCAGCTATAGCCTTCCGGCACTGTGACGGTATCGAGGGTGTTTGCGGCGACGGGGCGGAAACCCAGGCGCCCGCTGCTGGCGCCGGCAGGATAGGGCGACACGGCCACCGGTGCGGCAAAAAACATGGCCAAGCCGACGGAAAAACCACCGTCGAGAAAGGCGCGCCGCGAAATGGCCCTTTCGGCGAGCGCGTTGAATTCAGGCTCCGGCTGATGTGCCTCGGGCACGCCGTCACGATTGAATGCCGACCGATTCATAATCGAAAACGAGTTCCCCTTATGCATGGATCGCGCCTTTCGCTTCATGGTCCCGTCGGGGACCTCTTTCCCATGCATATCGATTCACCGTGTCAAAGGAATGACAGCACCTGCACGGCGTTGCAGCATTTTCCGTCGAGGGCGGCGCACACGAACATCTATGCGTGCCGGGATCCTCCGCCTCGAAGCGGGGGCACGGCCGGCAAAGTACGCTATTCGAAGAAGGCGCCTTCGATGAAGGTCGGTTTGCGTATCTCCGGCCGCTGGCTGCCGCGCCCCGCGATGGGGCGTCCATCCGGGGTCAGGCGGGATCCGCTCAGCATCAGTTCCGCTGCGGCGCCGAACCGCAGGATCACCAGCGGCTCCTCGCCGGGATTGTAGAATTCGTAGAAACAGCCCTTGGGCAGGAAAATGCCCTGGTTCCTGCCGAGCTCCGGAAGCTTCCCGTCCAGTCCCACGAATTGCGCCCGTCCCTGAAGAACGATGAACAGATGCTCTTCCTCGATATGCGCGTGCATACCGTGGTCTTCACCGAGGCCCGAGGCATAGACGTGAATGCGGAACGTCGAGTGATCGCCCTTGGCCTTGAGTTCCCGCGTCATGCCGCTGGAGATCAATTGTGTCCTAAGGTCGATAAGTTCGGGTTTGACCTCCCGGTACTTTTCGAGATCGACTGTCGTATCGGTGCTCTGGTCCATCGGTTTTCTCCCTCCGTAATCCCTATCATTGCCAGTTGTGGTTGGTGCGCGGCGACGTCACTCGGCGGCATCGATGAGGATGCCGTCGGAATCCGCCATGTGAAAGACGCCGAGCGGACAGGTCTTCCTGAAGATGTCGAGGCGGTTTCGGCCTTCCGATCCGATCCCGACCCCGACAGGCCGCAGGTGCGGGTTGGCGGAAACGGACTCGATGTCCTCCTTCAGGGCATCGATGCTTTCGACCTTGAAGCCGAAGTGATCCATGCCCGGCATGATGACGCTGGCTCCCTCGGAACTTGTAATTTCCCACGGGATGAGCACCAGGGTGACGCGTCCATCGGAAACATAGAAGTTAGGATCGTCGTCACCCTTGTTGAGGGTCGCGAATTCGAACACGTCGGCGTAGAACCGAGCCATCGCTTCGGCATTCATGGTGCGAAAGGCAATGTGGCTGATGGTGCGCGCCTGATCCCATTCTGCGGCAATGTACAGGCCGCTGCGATTCTCCATGCCCTTCTGCGACAGGTCGAACACGTTGCCGTCGGGATCATGGGTGGTCAGGCCGGCAAAGGGGCGCGAATCGGGGCGCTTCAGGCACTTCACCCGAGGATAGTTCTCGCGCAGGCGCCGGAGCGCGAGGTCCACGTCGTCGACCTCGATGCCGAAATGGTCGAGTCGCGCCTGGCGGCCTTCGCGGCGGGGGTTGATGTTGAGCCCGATATAGGCGTCACCCACAGTCACTGCCCGTCCCGGTCGCGTGGTTCCGGACGTTTTCATACCAAAAACGGCCTCATAGAACTTACACAAGGCGGCATAGTTTTCGCTGACAATGGCAAGATGATTGATCTTGGCGTGCATGACCCGTCGCTTCCCCCCGGCTTGGGATTGGTGACCATCGTCCTGTTCACGCAATTCTTCTGACTAAATATAGCACCCCGGATGAGACAGCGGTACTGCCGGACGCGAGGTTTCCGCGCCGGTTTCGACGGGGTGCCGGTGGCCGAGCCATTGCCGCACGCAAAATGAGGCCCGTGGACAGGCCATACCCACGGGCCGAGTGACAGGAGGCACTCCCGGGAAAGGTCAAATCGGCGTCATTGGGTCTTTTCGAGCATCCCGTTGAGGCGCTGGGCAAGCTTCGGATCCATGCTCGCCGCCGTATAGATTTCATTGTACTTCTCGACGGACAGGCCCTCGTTCTTGACGGCTTGCGTCATTTTTCCGGTCGCTTCCTGCTGAATTTTCTTCTTCTCTTCGACAGACTGCGCACCTTGAATCTTTGGCGTGTAATCACGGCTGATCTGCGCGACCTGCACCGCCGCTGTGACATAGGCCTTCAGCTCCTGGTCTTCGTAGGCTGGAACGTTGCCCGGCGCTGTGTTTTCCGGCGCCGATTGCGCCTGCACCTGCACCGAAAGCATCGGTGTCCCCGCCAAGGCGAGTGCAACAAGGGCAAATACCGGCAAATGTCTCATTTTCATGACGAAGCTTCCTTTCGTGTTGCCGCCTCGATGGCACCCGGCCATTGGCGGGTGTGATCCATGAGCTAGACAGCGCCACGGCACGCCTGGTTCCGACGACGGGGCGGCAAAAAATTTCTCGTGCGGTAATGAACTAATGTGCCGATCAACCTGTCTACAGTAAAGAGGGCATTGGTCTTGCGGCGGATTCAACGTGGCACAACGCGACAGGGACGACGTCAAGTGGTTGATCGCACGGGAAATTCCGCACCTGCGGCGCTATGCGCGGGCGCTGGTGCACGACCGCAGCCTTGCGGATGATCTCGTACAGGATTGTCTCGAACGGGCCATTCGAAAGCGCCATCTATGGAAACGCCATGGCAGTATCCGGAGCTGGCTCTATCGGGTCCTGTATAACGTGTTCCTCAACCAGCGGACGCAACGGACGCGGATTCTCCGGCAGACGCCCATCGAATCCTTGCAATCCGCCCCGTCGGTGCCCGCCCGGCAGGAGCAGCAGATGGCTTGCCGGGATATTTCCGACGCCATGGGCCTGCTGCCGAGCGAACAAAGAGCCGCGATCGCACTGACGGCCATCGAGGGACTCTCCTACGACGAAGCCGCGCAGGCTCTGGATATTCCTATCGGTACTCTCAGATCCAGGGTCTCACGTGGCCGCGACCGTCTCCGTGTCCTGTACGTGCAACCGGAGAATCCCATTCGCCTGCGGCGGGTAAAATGAGATGACCGGAAACGTCAACGAGTGTGCGCATTTCGACCTGTTGGCCCTCGCCGACGGCCAACTCGACGGCGATCCATGCCACAAGGCGCGGATCGAGGATGCCGTTGCCCGTTCTCCGGAATTGTCCGAGCGGCTGCGCGATTACCGTTCCCAAGCCGAGGCGCTCCGGCGCGCTTTTGATCCGTGCCTCGCGGAGCCGATCCCACAGCGCCTCAGTGCGGTGCTGGAAGAAGCTGGGAGTCCCCGCCAACCGCGTGCCGCACGCGCCATTGCCGCAGCGATCCTGGCCGTCATCGCCTGCGGGGCGGGATGGACCGCGGGCCGGCTGACGCGTTCGGATCCCGCGACATGGATGATGCAGGCCGCCAACAACCTGACCGAGCGGCCGTCGATGCGGAACCCTGACGACCCGACGGAAATCGCGTCCGGGGCCGAAATCACACCGACACGGCTGCCCGAGTGGCTGGTGGCGGAGGTTTCGCCTCACCTGGAAACTCCCGATCTTTCGTCTCTCGGCTTCGACCTGATCGGGCTCGGCACCGTCGAAACCGCCGCGGGCCGGGTCCTGCGCCTCGACTACCGATCCAACGACGGCCGCGTGATCAATCTTTTCCTGCGCCGTCGCTGGCGCCAACAGGAAACCAGCATTCAAATGAAGGAAGAGAACGGCGTCACCATAACCTCCTGGATGGAAGGGCCACTGGCGACCGCCGTCGCGGGGCCGATATCCCGTGCGCAGGCAATCGCCGTAGCGCGCGCCGTTCGCCAGGCGCTGTCGAATCGCTATGCCGGCACGCCGTCGAGCAAGCAGACCAACCCCGCGCAGGGGGGCCCCACAAACGTGAGCATCCCCGATGACACGCCTTCGGTGCCTTTCGTGGGATTGCCCGGCGGACGACAGCCTATTTCAAGTACGCAGTATCCCAATTCCATTGACGGACCGCGTCCCGATTGACACAGAACGCAACGATGCGTCATGTCGGACTGTATGCAATCTAAATGCACATGCGCGAATAGAGCGACGGGAAGTTTTCCCGTCGCTCGTTATCGCTCACGGACGTGCCGTGAAACACATCAACGGATGATAGGAAACTCAGTCATCCGGTTCGTTCCTGCCGGTATCCTCGCCGAGGAATCCGTCGTTCCTGAAGGCCTTGCCTTCGACGTCGACAATGACGGCTTCTACCTCGCCGTTGTGGTCAATAATAACGGATTCGACATGACCAATGTCGTTCCCGGAGGTTGTACGAAGGTCCTTGCCGACAAGTTCGGTCGCTTGTATACGGGCACCTTGATGCATCTCGGACTTGCCCATGTCTCCCGCGGCAACAACGGGGGCGCCGAACAGCAGCGCGATTACGCTGGTAGCCGTTAGAAGTCCGTCCTTTCCGAAAATCATTGCATCACTCCTGTAAGCTAATATGAGTTTACAGCAACACGGAATGGCATCGCGTTATGCCGCCAATCGTGTCACTTACTTTGAAAACGAGACCGCCACGAGAACGTTCCACTTGATCTTGGCGTAAAATTCAAAAAAACGTGAGATCACTGACATCCAGGAAAGGCTAGGATGCTGCACCGCGCTCGTGCACGTGAACATTTCTGGCGCCAAGGCGGGCAAAGATCCTTTGGGCTTTTTCCTCGTCTCCCGGTTTCTTGATCTTCACCCAGAGAACGATGCCCTTATGGTCGGCCTGCTCCCGCAGAAATTGCCTGCGCACATTACCGATCCGGTATCCCAGTCCCGCAACCAGGGCGATCACGATTCCCCCGACGATCAACGCGCCGAGAACCGCCAGCAGCGCGCTGCCGCCATTGACCACGATGACGGCGCTGGCGGCAAAGGCTGCGACCACGCCGATCATGCCCGTAGCCAAAGCCCGCCCTTGCCGTACATCCGTGTGGGAGACAGGTGACGCTCGCTCGGCAGCGGGATTGTCCGCAAGTTCCACCGTATCCGTCCGCAGGTGTTCCGGCAGAAGCACGTTGTGCCGTGCCAGGAGGCTCAAGTCGGCGCGATCCCAGCCCGAACTGGTGAACTTGGCAAGTGCGGCCTCAAGGTCCCGTGACGAACGCAGGAGACCCACCACTTCGTTGTAGGTACTTCCGTCATCTTCCCTGCTTTCCGTTTGAAGTAACACTCTAATGACTCCTATTCCCGGTTGCGACAACCACATACTCCACGCCTGGATATCACCTCCTCAGGCAATTGGCGCAGACATGAAATTCTGGATAACTAACGCCAGCATCGCTTTGCGGGTTCAGCCGGCGAGGCGCGAAGTTTGCACAGCCCCTTCTTGCGTCTCCCCGACGAGGGAACTTCGGACGCTCAGAAGCGTTTATGTCTGCGTGTAGATAAGGAAGAAGACAAGAATGTCTGGCAATCTGCGTGAAAACCTGACGATTGTGGCCACGGCGGCCGCAGTTATCGCTTTTACGGCCGTGGCTTCTTGTGCACCGCTACACTCACCGCCCACGAAGGTCGAAGAAACCCGGCCGACGGTGAGCTACAAGTACTCCACGGATGAAGAGCTGATTCAGGCCCGTCCACAGGCGGCAACATTTTGCAGCCAATATCAGGCGACTCCGCGAGCCGCTCGAATCACAACGGATGCGGATGGCGCAAAAGTCGTCGTATTCGAGTGCGTTACCTCGTTGCCGCCCCCGCCGCCCAATCCACCGAACCTCAATCAGCATCTCACCTATACCTACCAGACGGACGCTGAGCTTATGAACGCCTGGCAGAGTGCCCAGGATTTCTGCATGAAAAACGGGAGACAGTATGTCGCCTCCAATATCACGCAGAACGTGAACGGTACCAAGACCGTGACTTTCCGCTGTACCCCTGCCTGACGGCGAATCCCTCTCCAGAGCCCTCAAAGCAATTGGCCGGCCTCTGGGCCGGCCATTTCCTTGCGCTACGCTCGGCCGAGCGTGCGGCTTGATCAAGGAGGATTCCGTCGCATCAGACCCACTACCACTCCCAGGGCAACAGCCGTCAGTACGGCCGATGAAGGCTTCCGCTGGATTCGGGCGACGGTTTCCCTCACCACGAAATCCGTTAGGTCCTCCGCCTCGTGAGACAGCATTCCGTGAAGTGAGCGCGAGGTGAGCGCGGTAACCCGGCGGCGGCGGTTCGTCGCGATAATGAGCAGGACGCCGCCGATTAGAGCGAGTACGGCGGCAGTACCTAGCGCAGCCAGATGGGCCGGCATCTCCTGGGCAAGGGTGAGGTACCCGGCAGCAATGGCAAAGCCCGCGGAAACCAGGAATACGAGCCCGGCGCACGCAAAAACGGATGCGATGGCGGCGCGTTGCCGGATGCCGCTTCCGATCTTGGCGGCAACACCATTAAGTGCATCGAGAGCATGCAGCATGGAAAGGGATGCAGGGTTTAACGTCGCGAGAGAAACTGGGAAAGGACGAGCCCTACGCCGAACGCGATCAAAAGGCCCTGGAAAGGATGTTCCTTTACGGCATTCTCCACGGCCTCCACCGATTCCTGTCCTTTCGTGTTGATCTCATCCGCGACCGAGGCCGCCGACTTGCGCGCCTGTCGCGCCACACTTGATGCTTCCGCCTTCAACTGGTCCGTCAGGGACTTGCTCAGGGAAGAAACATCCTTTGAAAGCTGTTCCACGGAGTGACGAAGCTCATCGAAATCCTTTTTCAGGGCGTCGGCTTCGGTTTGGGCTGCCATTTCTGTCTCCTTACTGTCCTACACAAGATTAGAACACGCGCCGTACGCATTCGCTGCAGGCGCAGCGTTCAATTTCACACGCCATGGGCCCTCAGCGATGCCTCGCAAACGTGCCGGACTACCCGGACTACAGAGACCTTTCCCAGTCCGCGATCTGCTTCTCAGCTTCTTCTTTCGCAACGCCATATTTTTCCTGCAGCTTGCCAACCAGGATCTCCCGGTTTCCATCGATTTGATCGAGTTCATCGTCGGTGAGCTTGCCCCACTTCTTCTTCACAGCGCCCCCAACCTGCTTCCATTTTCCTTCAATCTGGTCCCAGTTCATGGCCCTTCCTTTCCGTTCCTCATATTGCGTTTCCGCACGGACCATTAACGGTAATCACGCTGAATTGTTCCGTGACGCGTCTCCTCGCGGGGAACCCGGCCCGATGTGATTCGTTTGCACATGAGGGCGTCGAGATGCCACCCGGACATCATGCGTGGCGTCGGGCGCCCTTTAAAAATCGTGGATGACGGCGCAATTCTCAGATGTTATCCAGCCTCTTCGAAACCGAGACACCCCTCCTGCAACTGACGCTCCGACTGTGTCTTGCCCTCGTTTTCGGTGGGATGATCGGTATCGAACGCGAAATTAAGAAGCGGCCCGCAGGCCTGAGGACCAATATGATGGTTTCGCTTGCGGCTGCGCTGTTCACGCTCCTCGCGGTGGAATTGATTGGCGACAGCCAGGAAGCAGACAACATCATGCGCGTCGATCCACTGCGTACGATAGAAGCGGTGATCGCCGGCGTCGCATTTCTGGGAGCGGGGGCGATCATACGAGGGGGTGACGACGTCAAGGGACTCACGACAGGCGCAAGCCTCTGGGTGTCCGGCGCCATCGGCGTCGCCTGTGGAGGCGGTTACTACACGATTGCCATGATAGCCACGATCCTCGCCGTTATCGTCCTCTATGTCATCGGCGTGCTTGAGGACCGGCTTTCGAAGCGCGACTGACGCGAACCCGGCCTTTAGGCGGGCCCTATGTCGCTCACCCTATGTCGCTCACATGGGCGGCGGTACGCTGCGCCCCCGAATCCCGAAGATCAGCGCCAGCACAAAGAGAACGAGAAATACAAAAAAGAGGATTTGGGCGATACCCGTTGCCGCAGCGGCAATGCCGCCAAAACCCAGGACGCCGGCGACGATGGCAATCAAGAGACAAACTACGGCCCAGTAAAGCATCGTATTCTTCCTTCCCGACGTATTTGCGGTTTGCTCGATTTAGCCTGACGTAAACGACGTCGACGGACTCCGGTTCCCGCTCAATGGGCCGCCCCCGTGGGGTCGGCCCCTTACCTGGTCCGACTCCACGCCGACCCCTGATACAGGGGTCCGCCCAATGGAACAAAGATCCTGTACCCGCGTTTTCCGATATGTATGGCAATGCAAAGGCATAGCCGTGCACCATTTGTATTGAATCGATGGACGGGAAGAAGAGCAGTGACGAACAGTACGTCATTACACGAGAACAGCGAAAAGCTTGGCGTTGCGACGCTTGACAGGCACCGCGCCATTGTCTCTCTCATGGAAGAGTTGGAAGCGGTCGACTGGTACAGCCAGCGAGAGAAAGCGGCGGGAGATGACGAATTGCGCCGCATACTCGCGCACAATCGCGACGAGGAGAAAGAACATGCGGCCATGCTCATTGAATGGCTGCGTCGCAATGACGCCGCCTTCGCTGACCACCTCAAGACTTATCTATATTCGCAAGGCTCAATCGTACAAGCCGAGCGCGAAGAAACAGGAGATTCAAAAAGTGCAGACGGGGCTTCGTCCCTGAGGGTTGGGACGCTTCGCAGTAGGGGGGCGGAATGAGCTCCCTCAACAGAAAACTGGCGCCCCTTTCCGACGCCGCATGGCAGTCGATCGACAACGAGGCGGAGCAAGTCCTCAAGGTGATGCTGGCGGGACGCAAGCTCGTCGATTTCAACGGACCTCTCGGGTGGGAAACCAGCGCCATAGATATCGGGCGGATAGAGAACGCGAAGCGCACGGACGACCGCAATGTGAGCGTCCACGTCCGCAAGGTTCAGCCTCTGGCTGAACTTCGCCGGGAATTCGAGATCGCCAGAAGCGAAATCGATGCCATCGACCGCGGCGCCAAGGACGCGGACCTTGACCCTGTCGTGAGCACCGCACGAGATATGGCCGTGGCCGAGGATTCGGCGCTGTTTGGCGGCCTGCCGGAGGCGAACATCGGTGGTATCTGTCCGCTGTCAGAACACAAGCCGCTCAAGATCAGTTAAGGAGTACCACAATTATCCCGGCGTGGTCGCCAGGGCCATCTCGACATTGCGAGAAGCCGGCGTCGACGGGCCCTACGCGATCGCTCTTGGACGCCGGTGCCTTACGGGACTCAATGAAACGACGGTCAATGGTTTCCCCGTACTCAACCATGTCGCAAGCCTGCTCGATGTACCGCCGATTGCAGCACCCGCGATCGACGGCGCGCTTGTCCTGTCAACCAGAGGGGGCGATTTCGAGCTTTCGGTGGGACGCGACTTCTCGATCGGCTACCTGGACCATGATTCCCGCACGGTCAGCCTTTTCATGGATGAAAGTTTCACTTTTCGGGTGCTTGGAGCGGAGGCAGCGGTTCCTCTTGTGTACGGGACGCAGAACCGATGACGGGCAAAGACCGGTCGATTATGCTGATGGCTAGCGTCGACCATTCCGGGCAAGGGCATCGATAGCCATTTGTATCCTTCGGACCATGTGACGCCCTTCACATCCAGGAGATCTGTTCTCCAAAGGACATTGCAACAGTTCGTTCTCCTCCCATCTGCGAAGTATGTTCCGCTTCGCAGTGCGGTCGAGCCGAGGATCCGACACAGCATTCTCCGGATACTCGAAAACGCGCGCCGGGTTCGTCATTGCCTCATTGATACTGTATCGCCTGAAGAGCATCGATTTCCCACTCGCCCATTGCCGCGTCGGCGGGATAAAGCTTCGTCCCCGTTTCGACGCCACCGGTAAACGCCCTTCGGATCAGCGCAGTTCCGGAAGGAGCCGTTAGAAACCCCTGTTTCTTGTGTTATCGTGCCGGGACGCTTCCATAACAACGCAAGAGAATTCATTGCCGCTGCGTGATCACGACGCGTTTCTACTCGGGCTGGGCACGGCTTTGATCGTCGTGGTCGCGACGGCCGATTTTTACTTGCCGCCGTATGTCGTTTTCAGTCTTGGCCACGCCTGCATCATCCTGATCGCACTGCTCGCGCGTTCGCCGCTGGTCGCACTAGCCCTTGCGACGCTTGCAACGATCGCGTCCTTTGCCCCTTGGATGATTGACGGATCGGCGCGCTACGATTTTTTGACGATTGCTAACCTGGGGCTCGTGGTTGCGGCGATCTGGATCGTGGCGGCCCTGGTGTATTTCATTTCCCGCGTGAAACCCGGCGTCGGGACGTCAAGGCGATCGGTCAACCGCGACAACGTCTATGAGGCCCTGTTCAACGGGACGTTTCAGTTCGTGGCCGCACTGGACCTCAATGGCAAGGTAGTCGATGCGAATCAGACACTGCGCGATTTCGCCGGCCTGTCCTCCAACGAAATTCAGTCCATGCCGATCTGGATGCTCCCGATTTTCCAGAACAATGAGGAGATACAGGAGCGTCTGAAGGAGAACGTAAGAAAGGCAGCAGAAGGAGATTTTTCGCGTGACGAGTTCATCGTTTCGGGGGTCGGCCAACAATCGACGGTTATTGATTTTTCGCTCAAGCCCATACGAAGGGAGGACGGTGCCATTGAACAAATCATCATGGAAGCGCGGGATATAACCGAAACGCGTACACAGCAGGAAATGCTGGTCCAGGCCCAGAAGATGGAGGCCGTCGGTCAACTGACCGCGGGGGTGGCACATGATTTCAATAATCTGCTCACGGTTATCGTCGGCAACCTCGAATTGCTGGAGAAAAGGTTCGAGGGTGACGAACGGTTCCTGGACCGGCTTCAACGGGCGACAAATGCCGCCTTCCGGGGACAGGCGCTGACGCAGCAGCTTCTGGCGTTTTCGCGCCGGCAATCGCTTAGCCCGTCGGTCGTGGACATCAACACCTTGCTGCAGCAAATGAGCCAGCTCTACGACGTGCTGGGAGATAACATAACCGTGGAGTTCGACCTTACCGACCATCCGATTTACTGCTACGCGGACCCGAACGTACTCGAGGCGGCATTGCTCAATATCGCTATCAACGCCCGTGATGCCATGCCCGATGGAGGCGTCATTCGTTTCCACAGCGAACGCACCGTCCTGGGCGAGTATTATCACGGTAAGGTCTCGGACCTGCCGCCCGGAAGCTACATATGCCTGACAATCAGCGATACGGGCGAAGGCATGTCGGAGGATACCGTCGTCCAGGCCTTCGATCCGTTTTTCACGACCAAGCCCGAGGGCAAGGGAACCGGGTTGGGACTTAGCATGGTTTATGGCTTCGTCAAGCAGTCCGGCGGCGATGTCAAGATATACTCCGAGAAGGGAAAGGGAACGACCCTTCGTCTGTATCTGCCAGAAACGGACAAGGCCCCGCCGGAGCCCGATGACGAACAATCGGGCCACACGACCGACCTCGAGCACGAAAAGATTTCGGTCCTGCTCGTCGACGACGACGAAACGATTCGCCTGACGATTCTCGATGCCCTGGCGCCATACGGATATGATATCGACGTCGCGGCGAACGGCGACAGCGCCATCGATCTGATCCGCTCTGGAAAGACGTATGATCTGGTTGTGACGGATGTCGTCATGGAGGGCCAAGCCGGCGGCGCAGAAGTCGCACGCGAGGCCCGCGCCAGTATGCCCGAGGTTGCCGTTGTGTTCTGTTCCGGTTTCCCGCGCCAGAATCTCGAAGGTGACGATGCATCAGTGGATGGCGCGTTCTTTCTGCCGAAACCGTTCCATAACCATGAGCTCGTCAAGATGATCGAAAATGCCCTTTCGAGGGCACGAAGAATTTCCGGCCTCGGGCAGGATGGACCGCATACCGAAAAGTAGGCCGGCTCTTGTGCCGGCCGCCCGGAAAAAACCCCCTGAAAGCCCGAAAACGGATCAAGCATGCTGCGGCTTTGATCCGGATTCGTTTCTTGTGTGTTTTCGGCTGTGACCAAGATGTGACCTTCGGAATACGAATGAATTCGTCCGATTGCCACATTTGGTTAACATTCGTCGCAAAATTCACAAAGTACTCCACGCGCCGACATTTTGACGATATCGCTGCTGCGTAGAGTTGCCCTCATTCAGGTCACGGATTTCTTCGAGGCCAAACAATCACGAATGGAGGGTCAAATGAATCAGGTCGCCCAACAGATCGAGGTTCACGTGCCTGCGCTGATGCGCTACGCAAGGGCGCTTGCTCACAATCCGACGGCCGCGGAAGATCTGGTTCAGGAATGCGTTGTCCGGGCCCTGACAAAAGCGAGCCTTTACAAACCCGGCACCAACCTGCGCGCCTGGCTTTTTACAATCCTGCACAATCTCTATGTCAGTGAAATGCGGCGCAACAAGAAATGGAAGGAAGCCGCAAATCCAGAAGCCGCGCTAGACTCCCTGTCGGTGGCGCCAAGACAGACACATGCGGTCATGCTTCGTGCCGTAAGGGAAGCCATGAGGCGTCTCCCCAGCCAGCAGAAGATGATCCTGTATTTCATCGGCGTCGAGGGCAAATCCTACAAGGAGGTATCGCGGGAGCTCGGCATACCTGTGGGAACCGTGAAGTCCCGTTGCTCGCGCGCGCGTGACACCCTGCAACAGGAACTGGACAACAGGACCGCATCCTTCCCGCACGCCGCGTGATACACGCGGACCGGGGCCGCCCCTCCCCAGACACATCGAAAAAAGCGCGAGGCCCTGCAGGGCCTCGCGCCTTCTTCCGCCGCTGCCGGTACGATATCCCGTGCCGGAGCACCGTGAAATGTCGGTTACTTCACGGTGATGTTGTTCTCGACGTTGCGGACACCTTCGACGGACCGGGCGAGTTCACCCGCGCGCCTCTTTTCCTCGGCGCTGTTCACGAATCCACTCAACTGAACCGTGTCCCTGAAGGTCGTCACATCGATCGGAAAGATACTGACGGACTTGTCCTGAGCAATCTTGGCACGAACCTTGGTACTGATCACGGTCGCATCGACGTATTCGCCCGTGCTCTCCTGCGTCGGGGTCGACTGACACGCGACGGCCGACAGGGCGAATATCGCCATGGATGCGGCGACAACGGTTTTCGGCACATTGATCATCGATCACTCCTCCGGTTTTCTTGCCGGCGTGCGGAAACCAGTGGTTCCGCAGCCCTCTCACCTATAAAACGCTTGGATGGTTGCCGGGGTTCCCTTCCGAGCATACGGGGGAAGCGGGGTCGCGCCGCCGCATTGCTTTTCAATTTCCTGGGGTTGCAGCGATGCGGGATGCGTATTGCGCAAACCAGACGGAGAGGCCCAGCCTAGCCGGCGTGCGTGAGTTGGTCTCGCTTTTCTAGCGAAAGGCGAGATCCGCCACGACAGGCAGATGGTCCGAAGAAGGATACGCTTGTCGGTCGATCCAGGAGCGCACCACGGTTCCGCCCGGCCGGACAAGAATGCGATCCAGGGCAAGCACCGGAAACCGCGCCGGGAAACTGGCGTGCGCCGTATAATCGTCGAAGATCCCGGAAAAGAGACTCCAGGCGGCGCCGCGACGGCTCCATTCGTTCAGGTCACCAAGCAGCATCATGGGCGTGGATAAGTCGGAGTCGACAATCTCTCGGAGCAGAGCCGCTTGCCGGCGGCGTTCCGCCCGTCTGACCCCAAGATGGGTTGAGATGACCCGCACCACGGCTCCGGTCGGAAGCCGAACGCAGGCTTCCATTACTTTTCGCTTCTCCCGGCCTGGTATCGAAATGTCGTACACCTTGCGCTTGTCCAGTTTGAAGCGACTGGCCAGCATCTGTCCGTAGTCGCCGTCGGCGCCGGAAATCGACCAGGCCTCATGACCGTGAAGCCCGACTTGGCTGCGGAGGTACCCGTACGTATCCGTCTGTTGCTCTGATTTTCTTCGGGTATCAACCTCCTGAAATGCCGCAACATCAGGCGCAATTCTCTTTATAACCTCGCCGATACGCTCGATATCGTGACGCCCGTCGCTGCCGACACATCCGTGGATGTTCCAGGTCGCGACCCGAATCCCCTTTTTCTTGTTATTCATTGGGCACGGCACGCCGCTTTTCTGCAAAGCGTTGTATGGCAAGCCCCAGGGAGAACATGGTGGCCATTCCCAACCCGAGGAAGAGGATGTGAATTGGGTCCGGATCCGTTAGCGATTGAACAAACTGGTACCCCATCAGGGTCAGTATCAGGATTCCCGGGAACATACCGAGGACGGTGCCGAGGAGAAAATCTGCGAGCCGGACCCGAATGGCGCCCGCAGCAAAGTTGACCAAGGTAAATGGCGCGACAGGCAGCATCCGCATTGCCATGACACTCAGGATTCCGCGATTCGCGAGAATCCGGTTGAGCCGGCTCACTTTTGGACCGAGAAAGCCGCGAAGCGGCCGCCCCCCGATGAGACGGCCCAGCTGAAAGGTCGCAACAGCGCTCAGGAGAGAGCCCCCAAGAGCAAGGGTAATCGCGGTAGGCGGTTCGAACATCATGCCCGTAACGGCGATAAGAACGGTAACGGGAAAGGCGATCATCCCGCCGATCAGGTATGCGAGTATAATGACGAACGGCATGAAGGAATCGCTGCCGAATCCCCTCAGCCAACCAATCAGTTCCTTTGGGTTCGCCAGATCGGCCAATGGCGTATAGCGCCAGAGCGCAACGAATGCGAGTACGACAAACGCAATCGCCAAGAATCTTCCCCAGCGCGTCGGCAATGCACTTGACGTGTTGGCGCCGAAAAGGTTCCCGAAGACCGCAGGCGGCAATATGGGCCGTTCGGGATCGGCGAACTGTTCGATTGTCGAAGGAGCCCCCTCCTTCGATGCGTTTCCGAGCTCAACGGGTCGGAGCGTCCGCGGACGGCCCAGAAGGCCGTCCACTGCCTTCAGAAAGGTGGGATGCGTCTCGAGCGCCTGCTCCACATCATCGATTTTGACACCGAGATGTTCCGCGATCAGTCTGTTGCGAACCTTTGTTATCGATATTCTGTGATCCATAGACTCGGCCTTCACGACGAGATCGCATTCGGAGTCCGTTCCCATCGAACGATTGTTCAGATTGGCCGAGCCCACACGCAGGAACCGGTCGTCAACAACCATGAATTTCGAGTGCACGAAGATTCCCTTGTTTGCCTCCTCCCCCGGTAGGCATGGATACATGAGGCGGACACGAGCGCCGACACCCGCATCGTACAGATGGCGCATGAATCGATGACGTCCCGCCCCCATGCTCTGATCTTCCAGCCATCCCTTGGCTAGGTTGGGCCCGACGATCAGAACCTCCAGTCGCGGGTTTGCGATCATCCGTTCGGCGAGAGAATGTGCGATACAATTCGCCGTCAGATACTGGGACTCGATATAGATCGCGTCGGCCGCGGCACCTATCGAACTCATGTACAGGGATTCAACCTCGCGTACTTCGCGACGCCCCCGGTATGCGGGGCATGTCCGGGCAATCGCGATGGGAACGTCCCTGAAGTCCGGAACCGTATTGCCCGGCCAGGGGTCACCCGTGGGAAAAAGCGCCGGGACAGTGCCGCTGGTGGAATCTCGCCAACGCTTGCGGACGAGCTGCGCGAGCGCACTCGCTGCATCGCCGTCGACTACCATCTGGATGTCGTGAAACGGGGGATAAATCTCTCCCCCTGGATCGCGCCGTCGAGGGTCGGCTCCGTCATGTGAGGGCGTATCCCAACGACGAATGGTCAGGTCGATACCGCCGGAAAAAGCGACGGCATCGTCGATCACCACGATTTTCTGATGATGACTTGATGCAAATGGGAACTGATCATCCAGACAGATGGAAATCTGTTCCGGCGTCATCCAGTTCAGGTTGACCATGGGTAGCGGCTCCCGCTCCAGCGCATAGAGCATCGAATAGTCCCAGAGCACGATGTTGATTCTGAGTTCTGGACGACGGGTCACGAGCTCGACGAGGAACGGTCCCAATTCTTCTGGGTAACCGTCGTCCGCCTTGCCCGACGGCCCGACAAGTCGCATGCGGCTATCGACATCCCATCCGACAAGAAAGACCCTTCGTCGCGCCAAGAGCAGGCTTTCCCGGAGGGCACCAAAGTACGTGGCAGCGTCGATCAGAACCGCTGCGCGCCTTGTCGTCGCGACTTGCCAGCAATCTTCATTTTGGATGAGCGTTCCCCGTTGGAACCCCGCCCTCCTTGAAGGGCGCTTCATCTTTTCTGATAACCACGCAAGCTGATGGGCCATTTCAGGAGCCGCTTATGCGAATCGATCCACGGTTTGCCTTCGATATCTAAAGATGTGCTGAGGTTGGAACCTGGGACGTGAATGACCTAGGGCCAAATGACGTCACAACCTCATCCGCCCCGTGCAAGACCGCCTGAGAGCAGGCGATCACCAGAGACAACGAACGAGCGCCGCATTCGGTTCCAGATTCAAACGGGAGCTACTACCTCATGCACCGGGGCATGGAGAGCGGCATCGGGCCGGCACCCGGCATGCGCCCCGCCCGAACTGGATTCGGCGGGGCTGTTCGGCTTGGCGCGCGCTTGCGTGCGGTCCGGAAGGCTTCAAGTCTCGTCGAGGCGAAACATGTAGCCGACGTTCCTGATCGTCTTGATAAGCGCGGGCTTTCGGTGATCCTGCTCGATCTTTCGACGCAGCCGGCCAACCTGCACGTCGATACTCCGGTCGAAAGCCTCGGTCCTGCCGTTTCGCGAGTAATCGAGAAGCTGTTCTCTCGATAACGCCCGATTCGGATGGGAAACGAACGCGATCAGAAGATCAAACTCACCACTCGTCAACTCCACCGATTTCCCTCCCGAAGATACGAGAGACCGGCGCGAGCAATCGAGTGTCCACCCGGAAAATCTGTAGGTTTCGGGTGTTGCCCGGATGCGTTCGGGACCGCTTATCGAAGTCGAGTAATTTGGGCTGGGTTCACCATTCTGCCCAAATCCGCGCCGGCGCAATATGCTCTTAACGCGGGCAAGGACCTCTCTCATGTTGAACGGCTTGACAAGATAGTCGTCGGCGCCGACCTCCAGCCCCGCGACCCGATCGACCACGTCTTCCTTGCCGCTGATGATGAAAATCCCGATGCTCGGGTATTGTTCCCGCAGCCTGCGGGCGATGGTAAATCCATCCTCGTTCGGGAGCTTCAGGTCGAGCAGGACCAGTTCCGGCACCTTTTGCCGAATTTGCCCGAACAACGACGCGCCGTCTTTCGCTTCGCGAACGTCGAACCCTTCGTCGCTGAGATACTCCTTCACGACGTCACGGATTTCCGAATCATCGTCAACAACAATGATTGTCATATCAAGTCGATCCTGATCTTCGGAAGCCCCTATGAATCGTAGCGCCAAGCGAGAGTTAGATGGGGGTCTGGCCTGAACTATACGCGTTCGTAAACCTTACGCCACAAATTGATGCACCGCCCGCTCGTTCCCCCCAAGATAGTTTTGGGCATGTTCGAAGGCAACTTTGCCCCCGCAAGTGGTTACGTGTCCCGGCAAAGCGTACTCCAGGCTCTAAGGACGTGTCCCATGCATCGGAAACTTCCCTGGATGTGGATACCCCGATAGCCAAGTCTATCTTCCGGCGGAGGACCGTTCGCCCGATCGTCCGCTCAACGGCCGAGCCAGTCCAGTAAAGGATGCCGCTTGGAAGCGTAGAAAGTGGTGCTTACGCCGCCCGGACGCGGGCATATACAGGACCGTTGAATCGTACGGAAATTCCCAATCCGGCCAAGGCTCTGGAACACGGTTCCGTACCGACGCGTTGATGAGGGATCAGCGTGCACGCCGCCGCCGCGGGGCAAATACTGCGAATAGGTGGAACCTTAAGCAACTCGCCGGCGCCGAGTACAGCGGATATAGCTCTGAAGCTAGTGCGGACCTTCGAAAGATGAGCAGTAAAAACTATACCATTCACGAGGCCCTGGTGGACCCCAAGCGCATATTTGGGACGCCCGAACTGGTGCTGTCGGAACCCCGCCTTGACCGGGAAGCTAAACTTAGAATCCTGCGCAACTGGGAGCAGGACGCGGAAGCGCTCCTGAGAGCAGAGAATGAGGGTATGGAGGGAGACGGCCCGGCCCTGCTGCAGCGTGTCCGACGGGCCATTGCCTCTCTAACGGAAAAGTAACAGGTCGGGCCGGATCGAAGCAGGGCACCTTCTAATAAGCCGGGGCCGTTTGCAGGGATTGGTGATTTCCCCCCAATCGCCACCGATTACAAAAGCCCGAAGCGGTATGCACCGGTCAGGCCTTGCCCTCGATCGCAACGACATCGGACACAGAACTCTCCTGGCGGATCGCCTTCAGTTCCCGGTATTCCTGGGAGCCGTACCACGATCTGAGGCTCCCCATATCGGGAAACCTGATGATCGTCACCCGTTCCGGCGCGTCGTCATCACGATTGGCACCTGATTCCCAGTCGCCTTCAAGGACCTCGAAGCCGTCGCAACGGGCCAGGACTTCGCCACCGAATCTTTCGATGGTTTCGTCCACGGTACGGGCGTAGGCCCTGAGTTTCTCGGAATCGCTGATGTCTTTTCTGTGCGCTATGAAGTACGCGGCCATTCTGAACCTCCTTCTCGATGTAACACTGCGAATGGATTCCCTGCGTCCGAACGATGTTATGAAACAGCCCGGCCCAGGATGACCCGTCCCGTCCAGGCGTTACGACCGAAACGCATACTTTGAGTTGTCGGTTAGGTCAGGCGTGTGAGGGCTCTTCATGGATCGCGCGATTTCCCAAACCTTGCGGAGAGGGTTCGTACTTACATCCCATCGTTCGGCCTGATCGAGGGTAATACGGATCAGCCTCAAATCTTCATCGTCGACCCCATGCTCGAACCAGGCGACGGCCTCGACAACCGCGTATTTGCGCGCCTTTTCCGGGTCACGCAGGACCGTCGCCTCGCCGGAGACCGAAATATAGATCTCCTTTGCGCTATCGACCAATGTCACGCCAACACGCCCGTCCCGTTCGATTTCAGGGATCTTGTGATCTTCGGCGCGAGTAAAGACGTAAAGGGCTTCTTCGTTCCGGTCGGCACATATCAGGACAGGGCGACTGCGAAGGACCCCATCATCGTGTGTGATGAGCATCCCGATCCGGATCGCGGCTATGTCGGACCACAGCGACTCCAGATCGTTGCTATGGGACTCCTGATGAGGTTCATTTGCCATGTTCTGGTACCGAATGTCCCTATCACCCAGTGGACGCCGGCGCCGCGCCGGTTCGCCGGACCTGCCGGCACGACGAACCTCGTCCATTCCATCGGTTGTAGCTGCCTTGTTACTTTTCGGGCTTGGTGTAGTCCCGCACCACCGCGGGATCCTGCTCACGTGCCTGCTCCCGCCCTTTGGCTTCTGCCTCTTTCAGCTCTTCGCGTTCCGGCCCTTGAAGGGCTTCCTTGGCTTTCTCGGCGGCCGCGTCCACCTTTCCCGATTTGGCGAATTCGCGCGCCTGTTTGTTGAACTTTCGCGCAGCTGTCCGGTTGCCCTCGCCTTCGTTCTGGCCTGTGCTTCGCTGGGTGGCATTCGATTTCGGTTCACTCATGATTTTTCTCCGCTTGATCCGGACGTCACGACTCATCGCAGGAAGACCAGCTGTCGTTTAGCGCCGGAAACGCTTGCGATGAGGCGCATCGCACACATACAAACTACTGGTTGTCGGTACCGATTCAACGCGGGCGCCACGACCCGGTTCCGGGGTAATTGGCAATCCGCTTGACGCCCGATAACGGGCCTACGTGACGGAGATGCAATAGCAATCGGCGTCCTTGGCCACGGCGCTGGAAACGCTGCCCATGATCAGCCCCTTGAGGTTTCCGTGCCCACGATTACCCATGACGATGACGTCAGCGTTTTCGTTCTTTGCTGTCGCCAGGATTCGCTCCGCCGCGACACCCTGTTCGACAATGGTCCGCACATTCTTTGCGCCTCTCTCCTCCGCGGCCCTTCGGGAATCCTGCATCAACCGGTCCGCCGCCATCTGGGCCTGTTCATGCGCGCGCTGGAGTTCCTGCGCTGCAAGGCTGCCGGTATCTCCCTTTCCCGGCGTCACCGGTGGAACGACGAATCCAAGAGCGTGCGCATCCGGGTAATACAGCCAGTCCGGGGCTTCATCGGTGGGATTGATGACATGGACCAAAGTGATCTCGGCACCGTGGACTTTGGCAAGATCGCCGGCCAGTTCGACAGCTCGCGTCCCGGACTCCGACCCGTCAGTCGCCGCCAGTATCTTCGTGTACATCGGAGCATCTCCATTGCCGTTCACAATTGGCCGCCCCATGAATCCATGCGGATTCAGGCACCCATGTCGAGACAACGCCGGCTTCCCCGCGCAGGTTCCGCCGGACGCGCGGCCCGTCGCGGTGTACAGCGCGCGATGTCGGCCTCAAGACCTGCGTTCGGGCCGCAACATGTCTCCTGGTCTCACCAACCGGTCGAATTCCTCCGAATCGAGAAGACCGAGCGCGACGGCTGCTTCCTTCAGGGAGGTGTTTTCCTGATAAGCCTTCCTGGCGATAAGGGCCGCCTTGTCATACCCTAGGCGGGGATTCAACGCGGTCACGAGCATGAGCGACCGCTCGACGCCAGCCTGCAAGTGTTCCTCGTTTGCTTCGATACCCCGAATGCACTTTTTCGCAAAACTGTCGCAGGCGTCGGACATAAGCGCGATCGACTGCAGCAGGTTCAGAATCATGACCGGTTTGAAGGTGTTGAGCTCGAACTGACCGCCAGCCCCTGCAATCGTCAAGGTTACGTGGTTGCCCATGACCTGCACGCAGACCATGGTCAAAGCCTCAACCTGCGTCGGATTGACTTTCCCAGGCATGATCGACGACCCCGGCTCGTTTTCCGGGAGGGACAATTCAGCGAGTCCCGACCGTGGGCCGCTCCCCATCATACGTATGTCATTGGCGATCTTCGTAAGAGATACCGCCAGAACATTGAGCGCACCAGAAACCTCCACGAGCGTATCGTGCGCGGCAATGGCCTCGAACTTGTTTGCAGCGGGGAAGAAGGTCAATCCCGTTGCGCGGCTGACGCGGTCGGCAAAGCACTCGGCGAATCCTTCGACGGTGTTCATACCCGTGCCCACGGCGGTCGCACCCTGCGCCAACCTTTGCAACCGCGGTAAACCCGTTCTCAATCGATCAATGCCGTTTCGGATTTGCTCCGCATAGGCCGAGAATTCATTGCCGAGCGTCACCGGCGTGGCGTCCATCATATGCGTGCGGCCGATCTTGAGAATACCCGCGAATGCATCAGCTTTCTCGCCCAGTGCGTCCTTCAGATGTTGCAGCGCCGGAACGGCGTAGCGCTCGAGTTGTTCGACGACCGCAATATGCATGACGGTGGGGAAGGTGTCGTTGCTCGACTGGCTCATATTGCAGTGATCGTTGGGATGGACCGGCGATTTCCCACCCCGTGTACCCGTCAGGATTTCGTTGGCGCGGGCGGCGATTACCTCATTGGCATTCATGTTGGATTGAGTGCCGGAACCCGACTGCCACACCACCAGGGGAAATTCATCGGTCATTCCGCCCTCAGCCACGTCGTGAGCCGCAGCAACAATGGCCTCGCCTCTGCGCCGATCGAGCAAGCCAAGGTCCATGTTGGCCTCTGCCGCGGCACGTTTTTGGACTCCAAACGCGCGAACGACAGGAATCGGCATCCGCTCGTGTCCGATCTTGAAGTTTGTGAGCGCGCGCTGTGTCTGGGCTCCCCAATATCGTTCCGCCGGAACCTCGATAGGCCCCATGAAATCATGCTCGATTCGCGTGTTGTTCGTATCCGCCATCACGGGCTCCAAAGGGAAAGTCGTATTGCTGCAATAACATCAGCGACAAGGAGGGGTTGTACAATACCCCCTGATTCATGGCCCGAAAAAGGAACCGCCATCACGGGGGAGCGTTGACATTTATGGAGACTAACGATGCATGGGAAACATACCCGACAAACGCGCCTCCCCTTGGTTATTGCTACAGTGGTGGTTGTGGGACTGTGTATCCTGATAGTGTTCCTTCCGAGCGCACCGGCAACCGGTCCTTTGATTCCACTAACTTAGGGACGCGGACTTTGCCGTCCACGTGTTTTGCCTTGGGAAGCGCACCGCCGAAGACGCTGCCGGGGCACCCGCCCCAACCGTTCCCCGAGCACCCGCCGTTACCCGATCCGGAACCCAAACGGCCGCCGCGGGAACTACCTCCGGAGGAGCCCCAGGAATTGCCGCCGCGCCAACTACCGGACGAAATCCCACCGCCAGATGACCGCCCTGATGGGGAACTCAGCGGCCGCTCCATCGTTGTCTTTATGACAAACGCCAGAAAGGAGATTCAGCATGCCTCGCTTAAAAACATCGGGTGTGGCGTTGTTTGGATTGGCTATTGCACTTGCTCCCTTGGGCCTGGCCGCCGACGAGATGGTTTCAGGGACTTCCGGTGGAGCCTCCAATGGCACGGAAAGCGCGGGGCAGTCTCCGAGCAAGGCAAAGAGCGGCAAAGACCTTGTCTTTATCATTGACGCGCCAGACCTCCGCAAAGTCGGTAAGGATTTGGCGGGACCGCGGTTCACAACGCTGATCGGCCAGGAAGTTTACAGCAACTCTGGCAAAAAGATCGGAAAGATCGAGGATTTTGTCATGGCCAGCCGAGGTGAAATCTACGCGGTCATCGATTCCAGCGACGGCCCGATCGAAAAGCTGGTGAAGATGGGCGATGGTGAAATGCTCATCCTCCCGCTACGAGAGCTTCGAAAGGCCGCCCTACCCGGTGAAAAAAGGCGATAAGCCGGTGATGACGGCTGCGCAAGTGCGCACTCAATAGGCATCGCGTGCCCAGAGATAAGGAGAAATATCCATGCTTCGACATACCCTGATTCATACCAGCCTGGCCGTTGCGCTCCTCGGTCTTGCCGCCTGCGGCTCAACGCCCACGGAACGCGGCATAACCGGCGCCGGTATCGGTGGTGCGGCGGGCTACGCAGTTGGCGCGCCGGTCACGGGCGCCGTCGTTGGCGGCGCAGCCGGCGTATTCACCGACGAGGACGATATCAATCTCGGCGAGCCGATCTGGAAGTGGTAGGGTCGGCCGAAATCTTGTCCTCTACATAAGAAACACGGTGGGCGGGCGTCAAGCCACGCTCGCCGTCGTGTGATCGGGTTAGGCCGTAGCGCCCCCTCCTGCAATAATGTCAGCCGTGACCACGAAAACCTCACTCGTGGACGCGCTTTTTTAGTGATGCTTTTCCGTTCCCTTGGACACGCCCTTTAGCGCCGTTGCGACGGGTCGTGTCTGGGGCACTTCCACTGCCAGGTCGCCGATCGAAACGATTCCGGTCAACCGTTTCTCCCGGTTGACGACCGGCAGCCGTCGAACCTGCTGCTTCTGCATGTTATGTACGGCCTGGGCTATATCCTCGTCCTCGTACACCCAGAACACGCCGTCGGACATGATTTCTCCGACGCTGACCTGCTTCGGATCCTGTCCTTCCGCGACGACCCGAAGAACGATGTCCCGGTCCGTGACCATGCCCTTCAAACGATCGTTTTCGCCGATGGGAAGAGCCCCGAAATCACCGTTCCGCATAATAAGGGCCGCCTCCGCCACCGGCATATCGGGTGCCACGACCTGCACGTCTTTCGACATTACATCCTGAATCTTCATGACCATCTCCCTTGCGGACATTCATAACGCGTATTCGTCAGAACGCAGGCACGCCCTCAAGGTTTCACGTTTTTTTCCTCGCACCGGCAATTTCTCTTCATGCGTTACGAAGACTTTCGCTACCTGATCTCCCGGAGGCGCGCCGGCCGAGCAGCCCGGTATTTGTGGGACCGGTGGTCATTGCCGGAACTTTCGCCCTTCCCATGCGTTTTTCCGGCGGAGGTCCCTGCGTGTTGTTCCGATGAAAAAAGTCGTTCGCTCCGTATGTACCGTTCCCCTGTCCTTCGACAGCCATCACGTCGAGGAGATATGGGGTCATGACGCGTGTCGAGTGGGCCTTTGGTGACCGAGCCACAAATCATGCTGGCAGCTCTCAAGGAGAGCGAAGCGGCGCCATCCATTCCCGCGGACTGTATCCGTCGACTGCTGACAAACCTGCGACTCGCCAAAATGCCTCGGGTGCCGAGCGTGCGATCGCTAAGAAAACCCGTGGCTCGTGCTTACCAAAACTTATGCATCGCGGGACTGCTTGATCCCGATGAATTCGGCCGCTGCACCCTGACGTCGCGTGGAAGGCGGGTCCTTGACGACCATCCCATGGGCGTCGACGAATCGGTTCTAGAGCAATTCCCGGAGTATTTGCGTTACACGCAAAGCTACAGCCCTGAACCGGTTACGGCAGAAGAGCCTGTTCACATCGTCGAACCGAAAGCAGAGTATTTCGAGGGCCTCTGGGCCTTCCATGCCGGCGAGGCCCTCGCGGATAACCCCTACAGCGCTGATTCAGTCGCCCATTTCGAATGGAAGAATGGCTGGAGCGTCGCATCCGGATCGTAGCGATGACCATGAAGCTCCCCACGCCGCATAGCCGACAGGGGTTGCTGCACGCGGCCCGACGGTGGGGTTGTCAGGATTCTATGGGAAGGCCGGCTGCCTTCCAGTCTTCCTTTCCGCCTTCGTAGTCGTAGACCCGGTCATAGCCGAGGTCCTCCATCCGGCGCGCGGCCTCCGGCGAGGCGTCGCAGTCCTCGTCAAGACAATAGACGACAACCGGTTTTGTCTTGTCCGGCGCAACGTCCCGTATTTCACGGTCGAAGTCCCCGCTCAAGGGAACATTCAAGGCGCCAGGTAGATGGAATTTATCATAGTATGGCGGATCAAGGACCTCGACGACGGTAACGACATCCTCATCCATCATCGTTTGGAGCTGTTCGCGATCTATTGTCGTCATAACGCATCTCCTTGGTGCCAAGAGTCGAAAACTGCTTTGTATCGAATGGTGTGCGCACTGTGCCGGGAACGCAGGGGCGGTGCACAATATGTTGGCGAGGTACCGGTCTGTCGGATTCCGCTACCAAGCATTCAGCGCAATTTCCAAGGCGTCGGCCAAATCCCGCCGGGACTCGAGAAATGCGATCCGCTCATCCTTCGGGGTGTCGCGCCCGCAGGTTTCGACTATGGCTGCGTCCAGCCGATCGAATTCACCGGCGCCCAGGCGGTAGAGGGCCTCGAGCTCCGCTATGGCCGCGTCCGGCATGTCCGCAAGGTAGCGACAGAACGCCGATTTCCAACTCACGGCGTCCGGCTGAGGGCGCAGCGGCGGATCATGGGTCACGGGGTACGGGTTCGAAACCGTAACGTCCGGCGCAGGATTTTGTGCCGCCTGGCGCGCAAGACCCATCACCTGCTTCACCTTCCCGTATGTGATGTCCTGAAGCATCCGTCCTTCCCGACATGGAATGTCCAACGCCGTGGAAACGCGGGGACCGCCGCCCCGGTTCCGTTGCTCCGCCGCCGGCAAATTGCTCAGGCGCCGCGGCATGGTACCCACCCCGCGAACCTTTCAGGACGGGATGATGAGCTCAGGAAGAGACTTTCATTCGAATCAAAGCCAATAAAAATCCGCCTTCCCGTGGGCTCGGGAAGGCGGAAGTCGTTGCAACACCAGGTAAGGAGATCAGGAGATCCCTGATCCGTCCATCAGAAGGTCAACTTCAGGCCGACGGAACCGGTCACGAAGTTCTCCTCCGGATTGTTGGGAATGGCGTCCGAGTCGGTGAAATAGGCGATCAGGTCGAAATTGACCGCCCAGGATCCGTAGGCCGGCGGAATGAAGCTCAACGGAACGCCCAGGGACGCGCCGATATAGGAATAGGCGTAGCCGTCCTCGGTACCACCCTGGAAGTCGTCATCGAGGAAGATGCCGACGCCCGCCGGAATGGTCAATGACAGCGATTCGGTCAGCTTGAAGCTGGGGCCGATGCTCAACACGACGGCGGACCCCTCTTCCTGCGTCCCGTTTCCCGAAGTACGGATGTGCCAGATCACGCCGGGATTGAGCGTGATCGGCAGCAGGCCCGAATCGTCGAAGCCGAGGCTCAGGTCGACGATTTCTTCCACATCGCCGGCATAGTTCCAGAGCTGGTACGTGGCGCCGACAGTGGCCTTGCCGATCGCAACCTTGCCGCCGAACCAGACATCGACTTCCTGCAATTGGCCGCCGATCGAACTGGTCGTGTTGTTGTTGACGTCCGCCCAGGCGCCCGCGTTGAAGCTCAGCATATCCGTTGCCTGAACGTTGACCGAACCCCAGACGAACGTTGTCGAGCGGTCGCCATAGAAGTCGGTTCCACCGCCCCATACGTCGGCACCGTACGAAATGAAGTGGGTGTTGTAGCTGGTACCGACTTCGGCGGAGACCTTTTCGGCCGCCATCGCCGCGGTGCTCGCCAGCAGCGCAGCGCCGCACTCGCGAACGCCCCATGCAACGGCTCTGTCACATAACCAAAGTCACTTGAGCAAGCGCCGGGCCAGTTTTCTCCGTTCCGGAGGAAAATAAAAATAAATACGAAATATCAATAGATTGTGTTTAGCGCTCGAAATCGGCCGGTGATTCTGATCACGGAAGC
>WHSO01000039.1 GCA_009380075.1 Alphaproteobacteria bacterium
GCTCGCGTATGTGCCGCGCCAGCGCCGGGTCCCCGGGCCCAGTGCAATCGACGACGGCAGCAGCGGCGTCGCCCGCAGCCGGCGCCGCGAGGAAGCGGTTGCCGCGAAGGTCGAACAGGCCCTGGAATTCGCCGCCCATGCCGACCGGCCAGGTCACCGGGCAAACGTCGAGGGCCAGCGTGCTTTCGATCTCGTCCAGCAGGTCGAAGGAATCCCGCCCCTCGCGGTCGACCTTGTTGATGAAGGTGATGATCGGGATGTCGCGCAACCGGCAGACCTCGAACAGCTTGCGCGTCTGGCTCTCGATGCCCTTGGCGGCATCGATCACCATCACCGCCGAATCGACCGCGGTGAGCGTGCGGTAGGTGTCCTCGCTGAAGTCCTCGTGGCCGGGGGTGTCGAGCAGGTTGAAGGTGAGGCCGTCATGCTCGAAGGTCATCACGGAGCTCGAAATCGAAATGCCACGCTGGCGCTCGATCTCCATCCAGTCCGAGCGCGTGCGCCGGCGCTCGCCGCGCGCCCGCACGCTGCCGGCGAGGTGCACCGCCCCGGCGGCGAACAGCAGGCGCTCGGTCAGCGTCGTCTTGCCCGCGTCCGGGTGGGAGATGATGGCGAAGGTCCGCCGCGTGGCGGGACCCGTCCGGGCCGGCGCGGGGCTTTCGGTGGCGGTGTGATCGGGCATGACGTCCTTGGTACGGGCCGGTGCGATGGGCTGGGCTACGAGCGGGGTTCGGTATCATTATTTGGGCCGGACGGACAGGGATGATAAGACCTGCCGGGATTCGGGAGCCCCTTTCGATGCCGGACCATACCAGATACGACCATACCCGCTACGACCGCTATGACGTGCTGCGTCCGAACTGGGCGTTCTGGGCGATGGTGCTGTTCCTGTCGCGGCATCTGATATTCCTGCTGTTGCTGGGGGTTTCCCACGGCCGCGGCGCCGGCGGACCGGCGAATCCCTCCCTCGGTGCGCTGATCGAGCCGATCTACTTCATCTCCGACATCCCCGCCCTGGTGCTGGCCTATGTCGCCGGGAACCGGGTACCGGCGGCGGGTAATGCCTTGCGTTTCCTCTGGCACAACGGGCGGGCGATCCTGATCCTGTCCATCGTCACCTATCTCGGCCTGATGGTGTTCAAGCTAGGCACGGGCGTGTTCGACTTCCACCTCCTGACCGTGGCGATCATCGTCATTAACCTTGTCATCCTCGCGGCCCTGCTGACCAACGGCTATTTCAGGGACCTGTTCGACCAGTTTCCCGCGCGCGCCCGCGCGCCGCCGAAGCCGGGCGCGTGACCGCCGGCGTTGATCGCGGCCCGCCGATCCGCGTACTGTGCGGCCCGGAAAGATAACGTGATGGGAAAAATGATGAGGATGTTGGCCAACAGGCTCCGGTCGGCGCGCATCGCCCTGCTGGCGGCGGCGGCGGCGCTGCTGCCGGGATGCGGGACAGGCGCCGCCGATGACCCGCTCACGGCGGACGCCGGCTGGGTCCGGATCCCGACCCAGGATACGACCACGGAATCCGTCAGGGCCCGTTTCGAGCGCCCCAAGGGCAAGGGCCCCTTTGCCGCCGTGCTGGTCATTCATCCCGGCGGCGGCGTGCGGGGGACCCCGCTCGACTACGGACGCCGGCTGCGCGAATGGGGCTACGCCGCGCTGGTCATCGACAGCTACGGCTCGCGCAACATCCGTTCGACCGGCGACGTGGGCACGCGCCAGGGAACGCGTTACCAGCTCGCCGACCTTTACGGCGCGCTATCATGGCTCGCCCAGCGCCCCGACATCGACATGCAGCGGATCGCCGCGCTCGGCTTTTCGCGCGGCGGACAGACCACGCTCAGCGCCATCGCCGCGGAGGAGAGCCTGCCCGGTTACCTGCGCGACGGGCTGCGTCGGCCGGGGAAAGTGGCGCTCGGCGTCGGCATCTTCGCATCCTGCATCGACGTCGACGACCTGCGGATCGAGGGCAAGCTGCTCATGCTGGTGGGCGACCGGGACCGGGAGCGTAATGTCGAATGCGTGGGCGAGCTAACGGCGAAGGCCAGGGCCGCCGGCTTCGCCGCCGAGGCCAAGGTCTATCCCGGCGCCCGACACGACTACACGCGCCGCCGAGACACCGATGACGAGCGCGACGCCGCCGCGGATACGCTGATCCGGACCCGGGAGTTCCTCGACCGGCACCTGAAGTAGTGCGGCGTGCAGCGGTCTGTTTATCAGCGGCTACAGGCGGCGCCGTTTCCGCCCCTTTGTGCCTCGTACATTTTATGCAGCCGAATAAAACTCTTATACTTGGCGCAACCCTGACGCATTGGACACAGAAAGTCGCCACTATGCTGCGGACCGCAACCCTCATTGCATTGATACTGTCGGGGATGATTTCGGTCCGGACGCTACCCGCGGCGGCCGACCCCACCACGACACCCGCGATGCCATTTCTGGGCGAACAGCCGGACAATGCCAAGGTCAAGGCCGGGATCCTCGGCGATATCCGTCGCTTTGCGCCGGGTGAACTGGATACGCTACTGAAGATTACTCTCCTGTGCGAGCTGGATCGCGCTACGCTTTCACGAAGAAAAATCTTCGACCCGTGGCAAAAACGCTGCACGATGACGGAGAACCGATGGAAATCGAAATACCGTAAGGCCGCCGTCACCAGAATGTTGGACGAGCAGATGCGGCTCTACTTCGTCCGCAGGGTGTCGTTGATACAGACGGCGGACAAATATTTTACTGGAAAAGAAACCATCGAGCTAAAGAAGCGCCAGGGCAAGAGCATCAGGAAAGATGTCGACGCCACGGTGGAGCTGCGCAAGGAACTGTCCCTGATTTCGTCAGAGACGCTGAGATTCTTTTTCGCATTGCGCGACCTCGCTGACGAAGCTGGGCGATAGTCCTGCTAACCCTCCACGTCACGTGGTGGATACGCGCACAACCTCGGACCACTAACAGTGCAAAGCACAGCCCCCTGCGCCCTCACACCGCCACGCCGGCGGCACATCGGTATGTGGCGCCAGGCAAAGTAATAAGCCCGCCATGGCCCTCAACCCGGCCAGCCGGGTGAGGAACGTTTTGGTTCAATGTCTCGCCTGGGCAAATCTTGGACGATTTGCGCCTTGCTCGGTTTGGCTTAGTCTGCGCCCCGCGCCGCGCGGAATTGCGCGGCCCCCGAAATGGCGTGGCACCCGCGAGGCTGCAAGCTTCAAGTCTCCAGTGATATGACTCGCCACGATCGAGCGGAACCCGAGTGCGTATCCCGCGTTTATTCCTGCAAGGTTGATTCTTGCTTCACGCAAGATATGCGCAAGACTTCGCGCAAATCGGGAGACGCCTCTTAGATACAATATTTCGTTCGGCCATCGCTGTGGCCAAAAATTTCCATAATCAAGGAGCGAATCTTTTCGGCAACACCTTGGAGCCACCAGGATGATGAAAATCGTGAAGTCTGCTTTGGACGGGCTCGGGGTCTATCAACCGCTTCGCCACAGATACAAGCGGTTGCGCGAGATCTCCCGCAATCTTGCGACCTCCGAGTCCCACAAATTGCGCATTCGCCTGGTTCCGGAGAACGAACTGAAGGCAAAGCTGAGAGAGGCGGTCTCCCGCTTGACGCGTTCCGATGGCGCGGGACAGTTGGGAGATTATCTCGAGTTTGGGGTGTACAACGGGACGTCACTAAGTTGCATGTACGAAGTCGCAACCGAGTTGGGGATCGAGCAGATGCGTTTCTTCGGGTTCGACTCCTTTCAGGGATTGCCACGAGACGCCCATAAAGAGGATGGCGGTATCTGGGTGCGGGGCCAATTTTCGTGCGGGATCGAAACCGCCAGGGCCATGCTCGATGAACGCGGCGTCGACCGGAAGCGCGTCATTCTCACAAAGGGTTTTTTCGTAGATACTTTGAACGACCGGGTTGTCGCGGCGCACGGAATCACCAAGGCCAGCATCGTAATGATCGACTGCGATATGTATTCTTCCGCCAGGACCGCCCTGCGCTTCATCGAGAATCTGATCGATAAGGAAGCTGTCGTCTTGTTTGACGACTGGACGGCCGGCGGACTGGATCAAAAGAACTTGGGCGAAAAGAAGGCCTTCATCGAGTTCCTGGACGCTCATCCTGAGTTCAGCGAATCCGACATGGGCTCATACGGGATGCATTCGAAGGTGTTTCATATAGTCAGGCAAGCTTGAGCTGCCGCCAAGACTGCCCGCTACGCGCGCAACGTCGGACCACTCACAGTGCAAAGCACAGCCCCCTGCGCCCCCACACCGCCACGCCAGCGGCATATCGGTATGTGGCGTCAGGCAAAGTAATAAGCCCGCCATGGCCCTCAACCCGGTCCGCCGGGTGGGGAGCATTTTGGTTCAGCGTCTCGCCTGGGCCAATCCTGGACGATTTGCGCCTCGCCCGGGTTTGGCGTAGTCTGCGCCCCGCGCCGCGCGGCTCCGTCGTCTTGCAGGGACGCGCGGCCCCCGAAATGGCGTGGCACCCGTAGCTCAGCTGGATAGAGCGCTGCCCTCCGAAGGCAGAGGTCGTGAGTTCGAATCTCGCCGGGTGCGCCAGTTCCCCCAACATAACAAGCAGTCGGAAGATGACCCGGCCAGCGGGTCGGCTGGTCGTCAGTCCGGTGAATGCGCGTGGTGAATGTTGAAAACGAAGCGCGCGGGGCTCATTGCATCCTCCACGATCCCTGCTTGTTCTTTCAGTGCTGTTGCACCACTATCAGGCCCACGATGGAAATGGGGGCTCCAAAGGATACGACGCGGGATGACGGTTCCGTGACGTCTTGGAAGCGTCCACTTGCGGCTGCCGCCGCGGGGATGGTGATCGGGCTTATCATCGCATACGGCGTGTGGAGCTTTCTGCGTACGGGAAACCCGACGTATATCCACGTCGATTACGATGGCCTCGACGCGTATTATTCGACCGCGTTCCAGCCGATCCAGCATCGACCCTACCCGGCGTTCGATCCCGAGCTCTTTTCGGGCGACGCACCCGAACGCCGATTCGGCTTCGATTTCGCGCGTGACGTACAGCATCGTTGGCGGCTAGTCGCGGTGGGCGACATCATGGCCCACGATTCGCTTCAGATCTCCGCCTTCACGCGCCGGAACGCTCCGGACGAGACCGCGGGTGGCTACGACTGGTTGCTTGCCGACGCCAAGCCTGTGATCAGTGACGCGGACCTGGCAATCGGCAACCTCGAAACCGTGGTTTCAACTCGTTTCCCACGTCAGGGGTTTCCGACGTTCAATGCGGATCCGCTGTACCTGAAGGCGCTGGCAAACCTCGGCTTCGATGTCATGACAACCGCCAATAATCACATTCTCGATTTTGACGCTGAGGGCTTGCGCGATACCGAAGCGAACCTGACGGCTCGTGGCCTTGCGTTCACGGGGACCAGCGGTGCGCCGCAACGGAGGCTGCGGATTGAGGTCGCGTCGCGTGAGGCCGCTGAGCCCCTCTCCATCGGTATTATCAGCTATACGGATTACATCAACGGCAAAGGCCTGCACCATATCCGCCATCGTGATGCGCTGGCGGAGGTCAATTACCTCTGCATCAACAAGCACTGGACGTTCCGCACCTTCGTCGAGTGGTTTGCCCCGAGCACCTGCCGCACCAACGAGGCGAGCTTCTTCGAGGGAATTGCGGCGGCGATCGCGGCCTTGCGAGAAGATGGAGCCGACTACGTCGCCGTGTTCCTGCACCGGCTTCGGGCCAACCAGTTCTTTCCCAGCGAACAGGAGCGACGGCAGGCGGCCGAGCTTGCAAAACTCGGAGCGGATGCGGTCATCACTACCGGATCGCATACCATTATGCCGGTCGAGCGAATCTATACCCGTGACGGTGAAGTCCGAGCGAAGCCCGACGGGGCTTCGCGGGAACACCTGGTCATTTACAGCCTCGGCAATTTCGTCTCGACCCAGGGCGGGGCGAGCGCCTACGGGCTTGTCGCCCAGATCAATATCGGCCGCGACCGTGACGGCCGGTTCTCCCATTCGGTGACGCCGTTGTTCGCCAAGTCCGATCTAACGATCGAGGAGTTCCAAAGGGGCACACAGAGTCGAAAACTCGAGATCTACCGCCTGCATATGATGGACTTCGACGCTTTCCTTGCTGAGATCCAGCGGCCGGGGAAGACGTGACGAGTCGCTAGCAGCACCGCCCCCATCCTCTCGAATGCCGAGCGGTCCACCCATCATGAGCGATTCATGAGCGATGTCGCAAGCGTTCGGTCAGCCTAAGATAGCGCCAACGGCGCAACTTTTTCTCGTAATGGACGAGCCGCTTCCGTGTCTTGCCGACCGCCATTTTATCTGGGTGAATCCCCAACGACGGCGGCGGCGTCGCCTACTTGAACCTGATGGACGAAGCGCAACGGCGTTGAGACTGGCGGATTGAACCGCGCGTTGGGATGCGGCATCATATGGAATAGCGAGGTCCCTCTGGTTTCGCCGAAGCTGGAGCATCGCTTGCAAGACTGGTATCCGTGCTTGCGACGCGCCCGTAGCTCAGCTGGATAGGGCATCAGACTTCGAATCTGAGGGTCGGGAGTTCGAATCTCTCCGGGCGCGCCAATTCTCTCCCGTGAACGACCCCGAAAGAAAGGGACGGAGCCGGCGCCCCGTCCCTTCATCCCGTCATGCCGGAGCGGCGTCAGGTGCCGCGGCGGCTATTTCTTCTTCTTTTTCTTCGGCACCGCCGGAGGCCACAGCTTGGCGGCGATGGCGACGATGTCCTTGGGCGCGCCGTAGGCTTTCCTGATCGCGGCCGCCATGGCGTCGCCGGTCATCGGATCCGGCTCGATCTTCATGCGCTTGGCATCGGCGAGGAACTTCGGGTCCTTCATCGTCTCGTTGAACGCCGCGCGCGCCGCGGTCACCAGGTATTTCGGCACCCCCGGCGGGAACAGGTAGGGCCGGCCGAGGTCGTCGCGGACGCTGAGCACCTGCAACGCCTGCTTCTGCTTCTCGTCCTTGACGAAATCGATGAGCAGCGGCGTATCCGGCAGCTCCTTGACCTTCTTCATGCCGGCCTGGAGGATGAAGCGGATCTTCTTGTCCTTCAGCCATTCGGGGTTCGCCGCGACGTAGGTGTCGTAGGACAGGCCACAGATACCGTCGACTTCCCCGCGCTCCACCGCGAGGCGCATGCCCGTCGTCTTGTAGCCGGCGATCACCTTGAATTTGGTGCCGAGCAGCATGTTCACCATCAGCGGCGTCTTGGCCGAGTTGCCAGACATGCCGGTGGTGGAGACCTTCACCTCGCGCGTCTTCACGTCCTCGATGGTCTTGACCGGGCTGGTGTGCCAGACCATGCAGGCGTTGTACTGCGGCGCCATCGAGCCGATCCATTCGAACTTGTTGGGATCGAACTGCGCCGCCGTGTTGCCGAGAAGCGGCTCGGTAATCAGCGTGTTGTAGGTGGCGCCCATGGTCCGGCCGTCTTTCGGGGCGACGACGTAGAGCCAGTTGGTGCCACGCAACCCGCTGGCGCCCGGCATGTTCTGGGCGATGATCCTGGGCTTGCCGGGGATATGCCGGTCGAGGTGCCGGGTCAGCAGCCGCGAGTAGGCGTCATACCCGCCGCCTTCGCCGGAAGGGATGATGAAGGTGATCTGCTTGCCCTTGTAGAACGCTTCCGCCGATTGCGCGTTGGCCGAGGCCGCGCCGGCGCCGGCGAGCCCGGCAACGAGGACGGAGGACAGGACGGCCGTGCTGACGCGTGACGCTGCTGTACGATCGATCATCTTTCGCTTCCCCCTTCAAGACCCTGTTCGGGACATTTTTTGCCCGTGGCTGCGAGTCTTCCATGAATCCGGTGGAGCGACAATGGATTTGGGCCGCGAGGTGAAGGGCAACAGGGTGAAGGCGGGCACCCAGGCCGATGTCGTCACGCTTTCGCGCCTTTGCGCTGTTCCGCTGTTGCGATGGCGGAAAGGTCGGACACGGCATCGCGCCGGGGACCGGCGGCCTGCTTGCGCTCGGAATATCGGTCGGTCAGGCGGTAGACATGGGGACGGAGCAGGACCGTGAAGCGGACGAGCTCCTCGACGACGTCCACGATCCGTTCGTAATAGGGCGACGGCCGCATCCGCCCGTCCCCATCGAACTCCTGGAATGCCTTCGGAACGCTCGACTGGTTGGGAATGGTGAACATCCGCATCCAGCGTCCCAGCAGGCGCAGCGTGTTCACGGCGTTGAAGGACTGCGAGCCGCCGCAAACCTGCATGACCGCCAGCGTCCGGCCCTGGGTGGGCCGGAGGCCGCCCATGTTGAGCGGCAGGTGATCGATCTGCGCCTTCATGACGCCAGTGATCTGGCCGTGGCGTTCGGGGCTGCACCAGACCTGCCCTTCCGACCACAACGACAGCTCGCGCAGCTCCCGCACCGCGGGATGATCGTCGCCCTTGACCTGGTCGGGCAGCGGCAGGTCGGACGGGTCGAAGATGCGCGGCTCGGCACCGAAGACGCGCAGGAGGCGGGCGGCCTCCTCGACCACCAGACGCGAGTACGAGCGTTCCCTGAGCGACCCGTAAAGAAGCAGGATGCGCGGCAGATGCCGGGGCCCGGCAGCAAGGCCGTGCGCCGGTTTCTGCCGCGCGTGGCGCCGGTCGAGGGCCGGCAGGACGTCGGGATCGGGCAGCGATCGGAGCCTCATGCGCGTTCGGCCGTCGATGAAGGCGCGAGAGCCAGGAGGGCGGCCAGCCCGCCAAGCGCCAGTGCGCTGGAGAGAATCAGCGCCTGGGCCCCGACGCGCTCCATCAGGACCGCGAACAGGAACGGGGCGCCGGCCTGTCCGAAGCGCGCCGGCACCATCAGGACCCCCTGGCGGAAGCCGTAGCCGCAGGGGCCGAAGATCGCGAGCGGCAGGGTTCCCTTGGCGATCGTGAGGATGCCGTTGCCGGCCCCGTGGAGCAGCGTGAAGACCGCAGCGGCCGGCGCGCCGAACGCCAGGATGGCGATCGCGCCCAGCGGATGCGCCACGGCCGCGAGTCGGGCCGAAAGCAGTGGATGGTACCGCCGGAGAACCCCGAACTCGAGAAGGCGCCCCGCGACCTGCGCCGGACCCACCAGGGCCGCGGCGGCGCGGTACCACCGGCAATTTCGTGCGCCGCTTCCTTCGGCACCGCGGATTGCATGCCAACGGGCACGAAAAAACGGTTGAGCGGCAGGCCGATGACGAGGTGCACCCCGGCCCAAATGAAACAGGTCGCGCGCCAGCCCACCGCGGCGTCCAGATAGGCGGAGATCGGCCAGCAGATCGTACTCGCAAGACCCGCCAGCAGCGTGATGCCGGTGATAGCGCCACGTGCCTCTCGACCGTAGATGCCGGTGAGGGTGGAGAATGCCGCCTCGTAAAGCCCCATCGCCACGCCGGCGCCGATGACGAGCCAAGCGAAAAACAGGAGCCCCGGTCCCTGCGCCACACCGAGCAGGGCGAGGCCGGTGGCGAAGACCAGGCTGGAAAGCACCAGTACATCGCGCCCGCCGAACAGGTCGATGCGGCGGCCGGCAATCGGTCCGAGGATCGCGGCGGCAACGAGCGCGACCGAGAACGCGCCGAAGACCAGCCCGGTCGACACGCCGAGATCGCGCGCCATCAGCTCCGCCAGGATCGCCGGCAGGTAGTAGGTCGAGCCCCAGGCCAGCGTTTGCGCGCTTCCGAGCGCGATGACGACGCGCATCTGTTTCGTCGGGCGGCTCATGGCGCCCCGCACCCACAACTTACATTGATGTCCAATGCCTCGAATATCGATGTAAATGAACAAAAAAATATCACTCGCAACACGTCGCGCGTTCCGGTGCACGTTCCGGTGCACGTGCGACCGCTTCCGCGGCCGCCTTGGTGGCAAGGATGCAGTCGGTCGCCTCGAGCCACGCCACCACCGCCGTTTGGAACGCTTCGCGTCCCTTTTGCGTGAGGGAGTAGACCTTTCGCGCGCGGCCCTGGACGACCTCGGCATGGGAGCTGAGATAGCCGCCGGCCTCGAACTCGTTCAGCATCGGATAAACCGTCCCCTCGGTAGGGCTGCAACAGCCCTTGGTCGTCCGCTCGACGGCTTGGACGACCTCGTAACCATGCATCGGCTTCTGATGCAGAACGCACAGCACGAAGAACTTGGAAAGCGACATCTTGATCGTCCCCCGCCAGTACGCGGCATCAGCGTAATCGGGCGCCGGGCGCAGGACGGGACGTACGGGTTTCGGGGCGTGGGACATGGACCAACACTTATACCTTGATCATCGAGGCGTCAAGCTTGGCAGTCGGACGGCAACGACGAACCGGCCATGTGGTCGCCGCGTGCCCCTCTCGTCCGAGACCTGAAGCCCCATCGCCGCGGTGGGGCACCGGGCCGGGCGACGGGCACATGGAATACTGGTGCACCCTGTTCGGTCGGAGATATAGTGAACCGTTCGTAACGACCGCCGGGGCAAAGCCCACCGTGACCCAACAAATCGAACATACTGACCTAACAATCCAGCAGGCCGCGGTCCGCCTCGGGATCAGTTCCGACGCCGTCAGAATGCGGTTTAAGCGTGGCCGTATAAAGGGTTATAAGAAGGGCGGCCGGATCTGGATTGTCCTGGACAACAGTTCGGACATGGTTGAACATGGCTCAGAGCAGGAGGCCCCGCAGGATGACGGCTGGACGCTGGCGGCACGGCTTCAGACCGAACAGCTCGAACGGCTCAAACAGGATAACGAACGTCTCAATGCGCGTATCGACCAGTTGATGGTGGTGGTCGAGCGCGAACAGATCTTGCGCCGCCAGACCCAGGTTCAGCTCGCCCGCCTTCTCGAACGGATGGGCGTCCCGGCTCCCGGGGACGCGCCGCCCTCGTCACCAGACCCTACGGGCGGGACGTAGCGGAAGGGCGCCCAGGCCGCCGCCAAACCAGCCTGCCGTCCGTCGGGCGATCCGGGATCCTGCGGCCTTATTGGCCGGCCACGGGCGCGGTCCAGTAGTCGTTCCACAGCTTGAGCATGTGCTTGTGCTTTTCGTCGCCCAGCAGCGCGTCGTCGCGCACCAGCACCGGCTTGCCGATGATGGTATCCGCAAATGACAGAAATTGCGGCGACTGCAACGCCTTGTGGACCGGGACGGCGAAGGATTCGGCGTATTGCAGGAGCTGGCCCTCGCGGCTCAGGACCCAGTTGATGAACAGGCGCGCGCCGTTCTTGTTGGGCGATTTCTCCAGCATCACGATCTGCGACACGGTGATCGGCACCGGCGTCGGGCAGTGGTAGCCGACGGGGGCGCCCTTTTCGGCGAGCTGCTGGGCGCGCCGTTCCGAGGCCGGGATATTGGCGTCGAACTCACCGGCCACGGTCAGGTTCAGGGTCGAACTCATGCCCTCCTTGCGGCGCTGGGGCTTGACCTCCTCGAACAGGCGGCGGACGAAATTGTTCCCCCATTTGTCGCCCTTGCCGCCCCACAGGTTGAGGACCCAGTTGTTGGGATGGTTGGACACGGCCAGATTGCCGTTGCGCCAGCGCGGGTTGGTCAGGATGTCGTCCCATGTCTCTGGAAGGTCAGCCTTTTTGACCTTCTTCGTGTTGTAGGCCATGCAGCGGAAAGCGATCTTGTGGCTGACCCAGGTGCCGTCCGGGGCGACATAGTCGGGCGACATGTTGCGGTATCCGGGCAGTTCGCGCAGGTCCGCCAGCGCCTTCATCTTGATGAACTGGAAGGTGGCGTTGGCGATGCTGGTCAGGACATCGGCGATGACCCGGCCTTCGCCGAGCGCGACCAGGACCTTGATCCCGCGTCCCGAGGTGCCGGTGCGGGTGTAGTTCAGGTTGACGAACGGGTAGCGTTCCTTGAAGGCCTCCGTCATGCGGCGGAACTGGCGGTCGTCCCAGGTGCCGAGGATGACGACCTCCTTCTCCCGGACGGCACCGTCGAGCCAGGCCTTGGGTACCTTCAGCTCGTCGTCGAGACCCATGAGCAGCGAAGCGTCGAGCTTGAGTTCCTCGAGCGCCTTCTGGGTCGCCTTGGGCAGGTCCGCGCCACGGGCGCCGGTCCCCGGAACCGGCAAGAAAGCCAGCGCCAGCGCGCCCACGATACCCGCAACAAGCGACTTGTGCATGTCATGCCTCCCTGTCTTTCTCGGATTATCGAGACGGCGTTATCGCCGTGTTTCCTTCATTAAATACCTCGCATTCGTTCGGAACCATGAAAAAACAATCTTGCCAAGGCTGGAGCAGTCCGGCGTCCACAGTCCGTTAACGGTGCCGGTGCATCCTGTGCCCTGGCGCGCGGGAGGACTTCAACAGCGCACTTCTCCCGCACGCCCGGAACCGATTATGCTCGCGCCCGCCTGCCACTGCCGGGTCGAGACGAAGATGGAAATGGCCTTGTCGCCCACCTGGATCGGAATTGCCGCCGCCGTCCTCACTACCGCCGCCTTTGCGCCGCAGGCGATCAAGGCATGGCGGTCGCGCTCGACTGCCGACGTATCGCTCGCCATGTTCCTGATGCTGGTGACGGGGATCTGCCTGTGGCTCGCCTACGGCATCGTCATCGGCGACACACCGCTGATCCTCGCCAACGCGGTGACGCTGGTACTGGCCGGCGCCATCCTCGCCGCCAAGATCCGTTACCGATAGCTAGGCCTGTGCCAGCATCCGCCGGACGTTGAGGTACTGCTTCGGCCAGTCGGGGTCCATGCCCTGCGCGTGGGCGGCGTGGCGCACGAAATACGGGTCGTAGAGGTGCCAGCGTGCGAGGCAGCAAAGATCGGCGCGGCCTTCGGCGATGATAGCGTTGACTTCCTCGGCGCTCTTGATGTTGCCGACGGTCATGGTCGGCTTGCCGGTAGCCTTGCGGATCGCCTCGGAGAACGGGGTCTGGAACAGGCCGGGCAGGTCGGGGCGGCGCTCCGACGTGACGTTGCCGGAGGAGACGTCGACGATATCGACCCCCGCATCGAACAGCATCTGGGACATGGCGATGCCGTCCTCGATGGTATTGCCACCCTTTTCCCAGTCGATGGCCGAGATTCGGGCCGAGATCGGCCGCTCCTCGGGCCAGACCGCGCGTACGGCGCGGAAGACCTCGAGCGGGAAGCGCATCCGCGCCTCGATACTGCCGCCGTAACCGTCGGTGCGCCTGTTGGCGAGCGGCGACATGAACGACGACAAGAGGTAGCCGTGGCCCATGTGCAGCTCGATCAGGTCGAAGCCGGCCTCGAGCGCCCATCTGGCCGATTGGGCGAAGCACGCGGTGATGGCGGCGATGTCATCGATGGTCATTTCGCGCGGCATCGGGCTGTCGTCGGAAAAGCGGATGGCGCTCGGCGCGATGATCTCCCACCCGCCCGCGCCAAGCCCCCGGGTGCTGCGGTCCCACGCCACCGGCACCGAGCCCTTGCGCCCGGCGTGGGCGAGCTGGATGCCGATGCGCGACGCGGTCTGGGCACGGACGAAGTCCACCACCCGCTTCCACGGCGCCACGTGTTCCGGCTTCCACAGCCCGGCGCAGCCCGGCGATATGCGCCCGTCGGCGCGGACGTTGGTCATTTCCGTCATCACCAGCCCGGCGCCGCCGTAGGCGCGCGAACCGAGATGCACGAGCTGGAAGTCCCCCACCGTCCCGTCCACCGCCGAATACATGCACATGGGCGACAGCACCACCCGGTTGGGGATGATCAGCCCGCGGAGCGTGAACGGCCGGAACATGGGCGGCACGGGGTCCGCTGCGGCGGAAGATGGAGCGGAGGGCTGGGTGGCGGCGTCGGTGGGCATGGGGATCCTTCCCTGACAGCGGTCCTGGGGTTGCGTGTTTATATCCCCGGACACGGAGGACGGCAAAGGGCGGGGCGCGAAACCGCCATTCCCGCGTCCGCAGGGTATACCGTGTCGGTGAAAATGGGCAGCGTGTGTTCCAGTGCGTTGGGTCAATCCGGGGCGTCGCGGAAGACACGACGCTGCTCAGCCGCCGTTGTAGCCGCCGTTGGTGGCGGCCGCGGATCGCGGCCGCCGGTCGATTCCGGTATCGAGGAACCGCCCGCTGTCGCCTTCGAGAACGAGGGCGGTGAGCTTGCCCGAAGCGAAGGCCCCGGTGTCGATGCCGATGCGGTTCTCCTTCGCTTCCGGCGCGCGGGTGATGGTGTGGCCGTGGACGATGATCTTGCCGAAGTTTTCGTCGGAATCGAGGAACTCGTCGCGGATCCACAACAGGTCCCGCTCCGTCTGCTGGTCGAGCGGAACCCCCGGCTTGACGCCGGCATGCACGAACAGGTAGTCGCCCTCCATATGGGACAGCACCAGGTTGTCGTAGAATCGCAGGTGACGGGCGGGCAGGTTGGCGCGGAAGCTCTCCTGCAGCCGCGTCAACGTCGCAAGGTTGTTGCGCGGGCCGTCGCAGCCGACACCATAGCTGTAGAGGGTGGCCGCCCCGCCGTAGCTCATCCAGCTCGAGGCGACACGCGGATCGATGAGAAAATCGAGAAGTGTCCGCTCATGATTGCCCATGAGGTAGACGCGTTCGAACCCCGCCAGCGGCTCGTCGAGGAGATAGTCCACCGTCTCGCGCGACTGCACGCCGCGGTCCACGTAATCGCCGAGATAGACCAGGACCTTGCGCGTACCTTCGAATTCGAGCGCATCGCGCATCACGAGACTATGCATCGCCTGAAGAAGATCGAGGCGCCCGTGTATGTCACCGATGGCATAGACGCGGGTGCCGCCCGGCACGCGCGCCGGCAGGGCCGGGGTCGACGGCCGGTAGGATGGCGCCGGCTTCCGGGCCCTTCCGAAGAGCTTTGCGAACATAGCCAAACTATGACGTAAGCCGGGGCCAGAATCCACGTCCACATTACATAATATTGTCGGCAAAGGAGGGCGCCGGGGCGCACCCTTGCACCTTGGCCAATACTGCATTTACTATAGGCACAACCGTGACAATTTTATCGGCAACTACTGCCCGCGCGCCGACGGAACGAAATCGTTGACGCGGGCCGTCGTTCCGCACCAGTAATCATTAACGCCCGGCCCTTGGCCGATACCGGACCCCAAGGTCCGGATGTCCCCGCCGCGCGCTCCGGAAGCGGAAATCGTGCAGGATATGACCAGTCCCCGTGACGGCGGGTTCGCCGTCGGCCCCGATGACGACAGTCCCAACGTCATAAATGTCATAGAAGTCCGCGGCCTTACCAAGCGCTACGGCACGATCACCGCCGTTGACGGCATCGATTTCACCGTCCGCCGCGGCGAGACGGCGGCGTTGCTCGGCGCCAACGGGGCGGGAAAGACCACGACCATCGCCATGGTGCTGGGCCTGCTGCTGCCCGATGCCGGCATCATAAAGGTTCTCGGCTGCGACATGCTTGCCAACCGCTACCAGGCGCTGGCGCGCATGAATTTCTCCTCGCCCTACGTCGACCTGCCGCGCCGCCTCACCGTCCGCCAGAATCTCGAGGTCTTCGCGCGCCTCTACGGCGTGGCCGGCGTCGCGGCACGGGTGCGGGAGGTGGCGGCGGAGCTCGACATGACGGCGTTGCTGGCACGGCCCTCGGGCGAGCTGTCGGCGGGCCAGCGCTCGCGCGTGACGCTGGCCAAGGCGCTGATCAACCGGCCCGACGTCCTGCTTCTGGACGAACCGACGGCATCGCTCGACCCCGACACGGCCGACCGCATCCGCGGCTACCTCGCCGCCTACCAGGCCCGTCACGGCACCACCATCCTGCTGGCGTCCCACAACATGGCGGAGGTCGAGCGCATGTGCAGCACCGTCTTCATCATGCGCGACGGGCGCATCCACGACCGCGGGGCGCCCCGCGACCTGGTGGCGCGCTATGGCCGTGCCAACCTCGAGGAAGTCTTCCTGCACATCGTCCGGGAAAAGGCGGCGCAATGACTTACAACGATGGACACATGGGCAACGACGACCCCATGGGCAACGACGGACACATGGGCGGACAGATGGGCCACGGCCTGAGCGCCGGCCTGAACCGCACAAGCGCGATGGCGCTGCGCTACGCCTACATCCTGCGCTCGAGCTGGCCGCGCATCATCGAGCTCGCCTACTGGCCGCTGATGCAGATGGTGCTGTGGGGATTCATCTCGAAATTCATGGCGACGAATTCGACCTGGGTCGCCCAGGCGGCCGGCGTGCTGATCGCCGCGGTGCTGCTGTGGGACGTGCTGTTCCGGGGCCAGCTCGGGTTTTCCGTCTCGTTTCTCGAGGAAATGTGGTCGCGCAATCTCCCCAACCTGTTCGTCACGCCGCTGCGCCCACACGAATTCATCCTGTCGCTGATCCTGATGAGCCTGCTGCGCACGCTGATCGGGGTGCTGCCGGCGGCGCTGCTGGCGATCGTGTTCTATCATTATTCGATCTTCGACCTGGGCCTGCCGTTGATCGCGTTCTTCTTCAACCTCATGTTCCTCGGCTGGTCCATGGGGCTGATCATCACCGCGTTGATCCTGCGCAACGGCCTTGGTGCGGAAAGCCTGGCCTGGATGGCGATGTTCATCCTGGCACCGCTGTCGGGGGTGTTCTATCCGCTTTCCACCCTGCCCGGCTGGCTCCAGGCCGTGGCCGCGGCGCTGCCGTCGTCCTATGTCTTCGAAGGCATGCGCGCGGTGATGTTCGAGGGCGTGGTCCGCGTCGACCACCTGCTGACGGCATTGGGGCTCAATGTCCTCTACCTCGCCGCGTCCGCCGGGTTCTTCCTGCATACGTTCCACGTGGCGCGTCGCACCGGCCTCCTGATGCGGGTCGGCGAATAGCGCGGTCGCAGGGGACCGGACAGGGCGGGCTTGGCGGCGGCGTCCATTGGGCTTAACCTCGGCCCGCACGACCGCACGACCGCGCCACCGACAACAGGCAACAGCGGCACGACATGAGCAGTCCCGACGACGACGCCGATCCGCGCGACAGGCAGGAACGCGCGCGCACCGACGCAGAGGCGCAGGATCGCGACACCGACCCGAACCGCGGGCCCAGCCCCGCCGCCATCCTGTCCGGATGGTGGGATTCCGCGCACGTCATCGCCGGGATTTTCCTGCGCCCGCCCCTGGTGCTGCTGGGCGCGGCGCCGAAAAAGCCCGACGAAAGCGCCATTGCCCGTGCGGCACGGGGTTTCCCGGTCGTCGGCCTCGGCCTCGGCGTCGCCGCCGGACTGGTCGTGCTCGCGGCACGGGGCATAGGCCTGCCGATGGCCGTCGCCGCGGTCCTCGCCGTGGCGCTCCTGGCCTACGGCGGGGGCGGCCTGTTCGAGGCGGGGTTCGCCCGCTTCATGCAGGCCGTCATCCCCGGTGGAACCAGGAGGACCGTGCTGGCAGCGATGCGCGAGCGTGCGCCGGGCTACGTCGGCATCCTCCTCCTCGTCTTCGCCTTCGCCGCCAAGGTGACCGCGCTGGCGTCGCTGCCGGGCCCCGCGACCGCTGCCGCCGCGGTCATCGCCGCCGTGACCGCATCCTGGGGCGTGGTGCCGGCGCTGCTGCATTACCTCCCCGCGGCCCAGGCCAAGGGCCTCGCCGCCCGTGCCGGCACGCCGCGGTTCGACGAGGTGGTGCTGGCGGCGGCCTTCGGAGGGGCGGTGGCTCTCCTGTTTCTGGGGCCGTGGACCGGCGTCATCGCGCTGGCCGTCGGCGCCGCCGGTGCCTTCAAGATGGCGTGGCTGGCGCGGCACTTCGCCGGCGGGGTGACCGGAGCGGCGCTCGGCGCCGCACAGCAGGGCGCGGAGATCGGCATACTGATCGCCGTCGCCGCCATCGCCTGATCGAAAAATTCGATCCCCATGATCCTGTCACGGATACCGGAAAATCGGGGGCAACCGATTCCGCGGCGCGCCGTCACGGCCATAGCCGCCACGGGTTCGCGGTGGCCCCGGCAGGGGGTGCTCCCGTGTGCGTAAACCTGTGGAAAATCAAGCGCACCGCAAAGGGCCCCCGAGATTTGGATTTGCGCTCCCACGCATGGTAGTTTGGCACCGCCCGACACCCGCGCCACAGACCGCGACATGACCATGAAGAGCCTTCGATGACCGCTACCGCGAATGACCCGGCCGAGCGGCGCGCCGCCGAGCGTGCGGCCGGTGGCTCGGGCGTGTTCATCGACGCCGATATCGAGGCGCTGGCCGCGTCGGGCGCCATCGCGGCGTCGCTCCCGCCGGGGCCGGGCCAGGTGCAGCCCGCCAGCGTCGACCTCCGGCTCGCCCCCGTCGCCTATCGGGTGCGATCGTCCTTCCTGCCGCTCGAAGGGCGCAGCGTGCGCGACATGCTCGACCGCTATGCCATGCATACCATCGACATGACCAGGGGCGCGGTGCTGGAGCGCCAGTGCTTCTACGTCGTGCCGCTGCTCGAAAGCCTGGCCCTGCCCCGCGGCCTCGGCGGCACCACCAATCCCAAGAGCTCGACGGGGCGGCTCGACGTCTTCACCCGGGTGATCTGCGACGGGGCGACCGGATTCGACCTCGTGCCCCAGGGCTATCGCGGCCCCCTCTACGCCGAGATCAGCCCCAAGACGTTTTCGATCTTCGTGCACGAAGGCTCGCGCCTGACCCAGCTCCGGCTGCGGCGCGGCGCCGCGGCGCTGTCGGAAAGGGCGATGCGGGAAGTCCAGGCGGCGACGCCGCTGGTACATGGCCCCGACGCCGCAGGCGTCGAATCTTCAGGTGCGGGCGGGCGCGCGCCCGATGCGGCGGCAACGATCAAGGACAATACCATCGCGGTGTCGGTGGACCTGAGGGGCGCCGATTCGGGCGGGCTGATCGGCTACCGGGCGCGCCGCCATTCCGCCGTCATCGACCTCGACAGGATCGGCCATTACGACGCCCAGGCGTTCTGGGAGCCGATTCATGCCGAAGAGGGCGGCGGGCTGATCCTCGATCCCGGGGAGTTCTATATCCTCGCCTCCAAGGAGCGCGTCTCGGTGCCCCCCAGCCTGTGCGCGGAGATGGTCGCCTACGACGTCCTCAACGGCGAGTTCCGCGTCCATTACGCCGGCTTCTTCGATCCCGGCTTCGGCTGGCCCGACGGTACCCGCGCGGTGCTGGAGGTGCGCTCCCACGAGGTCCCCTTCCTGCTCGAGCACGGGCAGATCGTCGGGCGCCTCGCCTACGAGCGCCTGACCGGCGCCCCCAACCGCATTTACGGCCAGGACATCGGTTCGTCCTATGCCCACCAGGGTCTGGCCCTGTCCAAGCATTTCCGCAAGTAGCCGGGGCAGGCAGCCGGCGCGACGACAGCCGGCGTCAATCGACAGCGCGCAACTGCAAAAGCGGTTTGGCGCGGTCCTCGCCGGGTGCAGAATGGCGCCATGACATCCGACTTTCCCCATAGCGCCGTCCCGGCCCACGGCCCCGTCACCCTCCCGGACCTCGAGCCCGGCTGGGTCTGGCTGGTCGGCGCCGGACCGGGCGATCCGGGCCTGCTCACGCTGCTGGCGGTGCGCGCGCTCGCCCAGGCCGATGTCGTCGTCTACGACGCCCTGGTCGACCGGCGCATCCTGTCCCTGGCCCACGCGCGCGCCGACCTCGTCTTCGCCGGCAAGCGCGGCGGGCGCCCGTCCGCCAGCCAGGCGGATATTTCAGCCAACCTCGTCGCCCTGGCACGGCGCGGCCTCCGGGTGGCCCGCCTCAAGGGCGGCGATCCCTGCATGTTCGGCCGCGGCGGCGAGGAGGCACTGGCGCTCGCCCGCGCGCGCGTGCCCTTCCGCATCGTGCCGGGGGTGACGGCCGGGATCGGCGGGCTGGCCTATGCCGGGATTCCGGCGACCCACCGCGACGCCAATACCGCCATCACCTTCGTCACCGGCCATACGATCGGCGGCGACGTGCCCGGCGACCTCGACTGGGCGGCGCTCGCCCGCGGCTCGCCGGCGCTGGTGTTCTACATGGGGCTCGGCCATATCGGACGCATCGCCGGCGCCCTGACGGCGGCGGGACGCCCGGGGACAGAGCCGGTCGCCGTCATCTCACGCGCCACCACGCCGGAGCAGACCGTGCTGGTCACCACGCTGGCCGAGGCCGAAGCGGCGGTCGCCGCGGCGCGCCCGCGCACGCCGGCGCTGGTGGTGGTGGGCGCCATCGTCCGCTTCCGCGAGGAGATCGCCTGGTTCGAGCGGATCGCGACGATGGCGGAAACGGGAGAGATGCCATGAGAAAACCCGCCCGGAACCACGGCCCCGCCGTGCCGGCCGCGCCCGTGCCGCCGGGCGGGGCCGCGGCTCCGGCCGAGCCGCCGTTCTGGAAGACCAAGACGCTGGCGGAGATGACCCCGGAGGAGTGGGAATCGCTGTGCGACGGCTGCGGCAAGTGCTGCCTCCTCAAGCTCGAGGACTGGGACACCGGCGCCGTCTCCCACACCGATGTCGCCTGCCGTGGCCTCGACACCACGACCTGCCGCTGCAACTTCTACGCGAACCGGAAGCAGGAGGTGCCCGACTGCATCGTGCTGCGCCCGCACATGGTCACGCGGTTCACCTGGCTGCCGCGCACCTGCGCCTACCGGCTGGTGGCCGAGGGCAAGGACCTGGAATGGTGGCACCCTCTCGTCTCCGGCGACCCGGACACCGTCCATCAAGCGGGAATTTCGGTGAGCGGTCGCGCGGTATCCGAATCAGACGTTGACGAAGATCGAATCGGGGATCATATCGTGAAGTGGCCGAAGTGATCTTCGGTGCCCCGCGAACCTGAATTCTGGATCGACCAGCTGCCGCCATGTGGACCCGTCCCGCGCCCACCCAGGACCCCTTTTTCGGCTCCCGCCGGGGCGGCGCACGAGTCCCGGGAGCCCCCCGGTCGGGCCGCGGCGGAGGCGCTCGATGAGCGCCCGCGGCATCGCCCGGCGGGCGCCCAAGAACCCGCGCCTGATCAACTACCTGGCGCGGGATATCCCGGTTCGCACCCTGCGCAACCGCCAGGCCCGCCACATGACGCTACGCATCGACGCCAAGGAGGCCTGCGCCGTCCTGACCCTGCCGACCTGGGTGAGCATCGCCGAGGGCATGGCCTTCGCGCGGTCCAAGGCCGACTGGATCGTGCGCCACCTCGACGAGCTGGCGCCCCACGTACCCTTCGCCGACGGCCAGTCGATCCCCTTCCAGGGCCGCCGGATCCTGATCAGCCTGTTCCCGCTCGTCGGCTCCGACCCGGTGCTGTCGGGGGACGTGCTGCACGTGCCCGGCAGCGCCGCCACCATCGCCGCGACGGTGCGCGACTGGCTGATGGAGGAATCCCGCCGGGCGCTGTCCATCCGCGTCGCCGTCAAGGCGGCGATGATCCGGCGCGACCCGCCGCCGTTCCGCCTGACCGACCCCCGGGCGCGTTGGGGAAGCTGCTCTTCGGACGCGCGGCTGTGTTTTTCCTGGCGCCTGATCATGGCGCCGATCGAGGTGCTGGACTACGTCGTCGCCCATGAGGTGGCGCATCTGCAGGCGCTCGACCACAGCCCGCGTTTCTACGCCATCGTCGACCGCCTGACCCCGCACGCCGACTACGCGCGCGACTGGCTCGATACCGAAGGCGCCCGCCTGCTCCGTTATGGCTGACGCGGGGCCCGCCGGACCCGGCGGTGCCCCGTCCCGACACCCGACATCCCGCCGCCGCATCGCCCCCGACTCGCTGGCGATGACGCTGCTGCTGACGACGCTCGTCGCCTTCGGCGCGCTGTCGAACAACACCTACCTGCCATCCTTTCCGTCGATGACACGCGAACTTGGCGTGCCGATCGCCAGCGTGCTGCTGACGCTGTCGTCCTTCTTCATCGGATTTGCCGCGGGGCAGCTGATCTACGGCTCGGCCTCGGACCGCTGGGGGCGACGGCCGATCCTGCTGGGCGGGCTCGCGGCCTATACGGTCGCATCCGCCATCTGCGCGCTGGCCCCCGACATCGAGACCCTGATCGCCGCCCGCTTCGTCCAGGGACTGGCCGTGGCCTCGACCCAGGTGCTGGCGCGCGCCATCGTGCGCGACCTGTTCACCCCCGACAAGGCGGCGCGGATGCTGTCGGTGATGGCGGCGGTGTTCACCCTGGTGCCGGGGTTCGCGCCTCTGGTCGGCGGCATCATGGAGACGGCCTTCGGCTGGCGGGCGACCTTCGTGATGCTGACCGGGATCGGCGCTGCGACCGCCTTCGCGGTATGGCGCGGCTTCGGCGAGAGCCTGCCCCGGGCGGACGCCCGCGCCCTCGACCCGGCGCGGCTGGTGGACAACTATGGCGCGATTGTCCGCAGCCGCGCCTTCCTCGGCTACAGCCTCGCCTTCGCCTTCATCTTCGCCGGGATGTTTGCGTTTCACGCGGGATCGTCGTTCGTGTTCATCGAGCTTCTGGGATTCCGGCCGGAGATTTACGGCCTGTTCTTCATGACCGTGGTGATGGGTTATTTCGCCGGGTCCGTCGCCTCCGCCCGCCTGACGCTGCGCCTGGGTTACCGTCGGCTGGTGCAGGTGGGCGGCGTCATCGCCATCGTCGGCGGCGGGCTGATGGTCGGCCTCGTGTTCGCGGGGCTGCGCGGCTGGTGGGTGATCGTGCTGCCGCAGTTCGTGTTCATGATGGGCACCGGCCTGATCATGCCCAATGCCATCGCCGGCGCGCTGGCGCCGTTCCCGGAGAAGGCGGGCGCGGCATCGGCCCTGTTCGGCTTCCTCCAGCAGATCACGGCGGCGGGAATGATCGCGCTGATCGGCCTCGCCGCCGACGGCAGCGAACGGCCGATGGCGGCCGGCATCTTCGCCGGCGCCTGCCTGAGCCTCGCCGCCTGCCGCGTCGCCGCCGCCGGCGCGCGGCGAAAGGCTGAACCCGCAAGCCCCCGAGGCTAGGTCGCGGCGATCAGTCGGCGCGCGGCCGGAATGGCGCGCGCTCCCGTTCGGACGCCCGCTCCCGCTCTTCCGTGCTGCTGCCGCGCGAGAAGGAGAACCCGCCGAACAGCCGCGACCAGAATCCGCCGCCGCGCCCGCCCGCGAGCGGCTTCGGCTCGTGGCCCCGATGTGCCTCGGTCATCACTTCGCGCCACAACCGGGCGGGGAGGCCGGCGCCGCTGACGTGCTTGGTCGGGCTGCCGTCGTCGTTGCCCATCCACACGCCGGCGACGAAATCGGCCGAATACCCCATGAACCAGGCGTCACGGTAATCCTGGGTGGTGCCCGTCTTGCCGCCGGTGGGCACCGGGACCTGGGCGCCCCGTCCGGTACCCTGGGTCATGACCGCACGCATCATCGTGTTCATGTCGTCGACGAAGGAGCCCGGCACCACGTTCCCCGGCCCGCCGCCGGAACGGCGGTAGAGCACGCGACCGCTGCGGTCGGTGATCTCGGTCACGCCGTGGGCGAAGACGCCGTCGCCGCCGTTGGCGAGCACCGCGTAGGCCGAGGCGAGCTCCAGCAGTGTCACCTCCGAGGCGCCGAGGGCGAGACCCCCTTCGCGCCTGAGCGGCGAGGTGATGCCGAGCTTCGACGCCCAGTCGATGACGCGGTCGACGCCCGCGCGTTCCAGCACCCGCACGGCCACGCTGTTGTACGAATACGACAGGGCATCGGTCAGCGACACCGTGCCGTGGAACGTGCCGTCGTAGTTCGACGGGGTGAAATTGCCGAGACGCACCGGCGCGTCCATCATCGGGCTGTCTGGGCGAAGCCCCGCGTCGAGCCCGGCCAGATAGACGACGGGCTTGAACGCCGAGCCCGGCTGGCGCAGGGCCTGGGTGGCGCGGTTGAACTGGCTCTTGCCGTAATCGGCGCCGCCGACCATGGCGCGTACGGCGCCGTCCGGCGTCATGACGAGAATGGCGAGCTGGCCGACCTTGCGCCCGCGCGCGGGACCGGCGAGGAACGCCTCGGCCTCCGCCTCGACGCGACGCTGGAGGTCCGCGTCCAGCGTCGTGCGCACCACGAGGTCTCCGCCCCCGTGCCCGACATAGCCGCGCACCGCGTCGAGCGCCCAATCGGCGAAGTAGCGTCCGATCCGCGCCTGCTGCACCGCGAGGCGCGCCGGGTTGAGCTTGACCACATTGGCCTGGGCCTGGGTGATGAACCCCGCGTCCGCCATGCGGTCGAGCACCACCGCGGCGCGCGCAGCGGCGCGCGCCTGGTTGCCGTCGCGGGTGGGGGCGTAGCGTGACGGCGCCTTGAGCAGGCCGGCGAGCATCGCCGCCTGATTGAGGCTGAGCCGCGCCGCGGGGGTGGCGAAGTAGCTGCGCGCCGCCGCCTCGATGCCGAAATTGCCGCCGCCGAAATAGACGCGGTTGAGATAGAGCGCGAGAATCTGGTCCTTGGTCAGGCGGCGCTCCAGCCATAGCGCCAGAAGCATTTCCTGGACCTTGCGCTTGATCGTCCGTTCCGGCCCGAAGAACAGGTTCTTGGAGAGCTGCTGGGTGATGGTGGAGCCGCCCTGGACGATCCGTCCCGCCCGCAGGTTGACGATGGCGGCGCGGGCGAGGCCGATGAGGTCGAGGCCGAAATGCGAATAGAAGCGCGCGTCCTCGGTGGCGAGCACGGCGCGCGGGACGTAGGGGGGCAATTCCCGGACGGTGATCGGACGCGCCGCCACCTCGCCGAAGCGGGCGAAGGGTTTGCCGTCGCTGGCGAGCAGCGTCACGGCGGGGCGGCGTTCCAGCGCCGGGATATTGGCGACGTCGGGAAGGTCGTAGGCGTACCACGCCACCACCGCGCCCGCCGCAAAGACGATCCAGATCGCGACGACGAAGCTCCATTTCAGCAGGAAGCGGAGAAACCAGGGCCTGGGCGGCGGGCGCGGGCGCCTGCCCCTGCCGCCGCCCGAAGGGCGCGTCCGATCCGCGTTGCCGCGTCGTGTCGGTTTCCTCGTCATGGCTTCGGGTTAGACCGCAAATGGGGCGGAAGCGAGGCGCGGCATCGTCAGGCGCGCCCCCCGGAACGGCCTGCCGCGCCGCCCGCAGCGGCTACCGCCCCGCGGTCGACGCGCGGCGTTGCCATGCGGCAGATCATGTCGAAGGCGGCACGCATGCCCTCGGAATTGGCGATGCCGCGGCCGACGATGTCGAAGGCGGTGCCGCTCGCGGGCGTGGCGATGGGAATGGGCAGGCCGCCCGATACCGTGACGCCCTGCGCAAACCCCATCAGCTTCATCGCGATCTGGCCCTGGTCGTGATACATGGTCACCACCGCGTCGAAGGCGCCGTCGCGCGCCTTGAGGAACACCGTATCGGCGGGGAACGGCCCGTCCGCGGCAAGCTGTTCGGCCCGCGCCCGGGCGACGGCCGGGGCGATGATGTCGATCTCCTCGCGCCCGAACAGCCCGCCGTCGCCGCCGTGGGGGTTGAGCGCGCAGACCGCGATGCGCGGGCGCGCAATGCCCGCGCGCCGGAGCGTCGCATCGGCGAGCCGCGTCATTTCCACGATGCGGTCCTCGGTCACGTAGCGGGCGATGTCCTTGACCGGGATGTGCGACGACACCCGCACCGTCCACAAATCGCCCAGCACGTTGTGTTCACAATAGGGCCCGGTGAAGCCGAGCTCGTGGGCGAACAGCTCGTGCTCGTCGGCGAAGGGCGAGCCACCGAGCGCCAGCGCTTTCTTGTTCATGGGGGCGAAGCAGAAGGCGTCGATCACGTGCTCGCGGGCAAGGCGCAGCGCCGTCTTGATGGCGAGATAGACCGAGCGCCCGCCTTCGGCGGTGGCGCGGCCCGGCGTGACCGCCTCCGGCGCGATGGAGGGTTCGTCGAGGAATTCGATCTCCCCGGCGAATCGCAACTCGCACACGTCGGTGACGCGGCGGTGGGGAATGTCGAACCCGGCGACGCGGCAGCCCTGGTCGAACACGCGATGATCGCCGATGACGACGATGTCCGCCGCCGCACGCACGCCGTCGGCGGCGAGCAATTTGGCCGCGAGCTCGGGCCCGATCCCGTTGGGATCGCCGAGGAGCACGCCGATGCGGGGCTTCGTCGTCACGGCGGAAGCACGCCTTCGTTCACACGTCGAGGTTCGAGACTTCGAGCGCGTGGTTCTGGATGAATTCGCGCCGGGGCTCGACCACGTCGCCCATCAGGGTGGCGAAGATATCCTCCTGCGCCTCGGCATGGCTGACCTTGACCTGCAGCAGGGTGCGCGCCTCCGGGTCCAGAGTCGTTTCCCACAGCTGTTCCGGATTCATCTCGCCCAGGCCCTTGTAACGCTGGATGGCCATGCCCTTGCGCCCGACGTCCATGATCGATTCCACCAGGCCCGTCGGGCCCGAAATGGGGATGTTCGTGTCCTTTCGCGCCAGATTCGAATGGCGCTCGTAGGTCTTCTGCAATTCGGCCGCCATCTGGTCGAGCTTGCCGGCCTCGACCATCGACAGCAATTTTTCGTCGATGCGGCGGCGCTCCGGCACGCCGCGGAGCGTCCGTTCCAGCACCAGCGCGCGGTCTTCGGCGCTGCCCTTCCAGCCCTGCTCGATCTTGTCGACCAGCGCGTCGAGACGGCGCGCGAGATACGTCGCTACCACTTCGGCATGCTTCGGGTCGGCAAAGATGTTCTGGTTGAGCACGCCGAGGATCGCTGCCTGTTCCACAAGCGGAAGCGATCCGGCGCGGCGCGCCAGCGGCGCGAGCAGGTGGCGTGCGTGGCGCGCGTCCTCGATCACGGCGCGCAGGTCGGGACCCGCGAGCTGCTGGCCGCCGCCGAGCGTCAGCACCGCATCCTCCAGCCCCGCGTCGATCAGGTAGTCTTCGAGCGCGCGGTCGTCCTTGAGATAGACCTCCGAGTTGCCGCGCTTGGCCCGGTACAGCGGCGGCTGCGCGATATAGAGATACCCGCCGTCGAGCAGCGCGCGCATGTGGCGATAGAAGAACGTCAGCAGCAGCGTGCGGATATGGGCGCCGTCGACGTCGGCGTCGGTCATGATGATGACCTTGTGGTACCGCAACTTGCCGATGTCGAAATCGTCCGGCCCGATGCCGGTGCCGAGCGCGGTGATCAGGGTGCCGATTTCCGCCGACGACAGCATCTTGTCGAAGCGCGCGCGCTCGACGTTCAGGATCTTGCCGCGCAGCGGCAGGATCGCCTGGTTGGCGCGGCTGCGGCCCTGCTTGGCGGAGCCGCCGGCCGAATCGCCCTCGACGATGAACAGTTCCGACCGCGCCGGGTCGCGTTCCTGGCAGTCGGCGAGCTTGCCCGGAAGGGACGAGATGTCGAGCATGCCCTTGCGGCGGGTGAGGTCGCGCGCTTTGCGCGCCGCCTCGCGCGCGGTCGCCGCCTCGATCGCCTTGGCGATGATGCGCTTGCCGTCGGCGGGGTGCTCCTCGAACCATTGGCCGAGGCGGTCGGCGACGATGCTTTCGACCACCGGCCGGACCTCCGACGACACCAGCTTCTCCTTGGTCTGGGAGGAGAATTTCGGGTCCGGCACCTTGATCGACAGCACGCAGGTGAGGCCTTCGCGCGCGTCCTCGCCGGTAAGCTGGATCTTCTCCTTGCGCGCCGCGCCGGCGGCGGCGGCGTAAGTGTTGATGGTGCGCGTCAGCGCGGCGCGGAAACCGGCCAGGTGGGTGCCGCCGTCACGCTGCGGGATGTTGTTGGTGAAGCACAGCATGTTCTCGTGATAGGCGTCGGTCCACTGCATGGCAATGTCGACGGTGATGGTGTCCCGTTCGTCCTTGAGACAGATCGGCGGCGTGTGCAGCGGCGTCTTGGACCGGTCGATGTATTCGACATAGGCGACGAGGCCGCCTTCGTAATGCAGCTCCTGGGTGACGGGCTCGAGCTCGCGCGCGTCGGTCAGGGTGATGCGGATGCCCGAGTTGAGGAACGCAAGCTCCCGCAGCCGGTTGCGCAGGGTCTCGTGATCGAAATGAATGTGGGTGAAGACATCGGTCGAGGGCTGGAAGGTCACCTCGGTACCGGTGCGGAAGGTGCCGTCCTCGAGCTTCGGCGCCTCGCCCACGACCGCGAGGGGCGCCACCGGGTCGCCGTCGCGGAACTGCATATGATGTTCCTTGCCGTCGCGCCAGATGCGCAGGTCGAGTATGGACGACAGCGCGTTGACCACCGATACGCCGACCCCGTGCAGGCCGCCCGACACCTTGTAGGTGTTCTGGTCGAATTTCCCGCCCGCGTGCAGCTGGGTCATGATCACCTGCGCGGCGGAGACGCCTTCCTCTTCGTGAATCTGCACCGGTATGCCGCGGCCGTTGTCGGTCACCGTGACCGAGCCGTCGACGTTGAGCACGACCTCGATGTTGTCGCAGTAGCCGGCCATGGATTCGTCGATGGAGTTGTCCACCACCTCGTAGACCATGTGATGCAGGCCGGTGCCGTCATCGGTATCGCCGATGTACATGCCCGGACGCTTGCGCACGGCCTCGAGTCCGCGCAGGACCTTGATCGACCCGGCGCCGTATTCTTCGGCCGCCTGGGACTTGGTCTTCTTGGTCGGGGGCGTCGCGGTCGCGTCGGTCATGGCACGTGGAACTTTCGGGTTTGGTTCGGATACATGGGTTCAGTCGGCATCCCGCAGGTGCCCGGCGGCAACGGCGAGGAACCGGGCGCTGTCGCCAAGCGGCACGAACAGCGCCGGATCGGTGCCGGTCATCCACGCCTGGGCGCCGAGGGCGGACACCTCGGCGTAGAGGGAGGCGCGATGGACCGCGTCGAGATGGGCGGAGACCTCATCGAGCAGCAGGATCGGGGCGAAGCCGCGGCGCGAAGCCTGCACGCGTGCGGCGGCGAGCAGGACGGAGACCAGCAGCGTCTTCTGCTCGCCGGTCGACAGTTCGCTCGCCGGCAAGGCGCGGCCGCGATGCTCGACCACCATGTCGGACCGGTGCGGCCCGGCGGAGGCGCCGCCGAGCTCCGCGTCGCGCCCGCGCGCCACGGCCAGCGCCGTAGCCAGGCGGTCCTCGGCCTCCAGCGCCGGCCCATCGGCCAGCCACGTCTCGGCATCGCCGGCGGCGAAAACCCGCGCGGCGGGGAACGGCCCGATGCCGTCGGCAGCGGCACGGGTGAGGTCCGCCGCCGCCTGGCGCCGGGCGGCGGCGATGGCGACGCCGGTTTCGGCCATGGTGCGTTCGAGCGCGGCGAGCCAGGCGGGATCGGCGCCGCCCTGCCTGAGCAGGCGGGCGCGTTCGCGCAGGCTGCGCTCGTAATCGTTGAGGCGGCTTGCGTGCTCGGGCGCGAGCGCCGCCACCAGCTTGTCGAGGTAGCGCCGCCGCGCGTTCGGCCGGTCGAGGAACAGGCGGTCCTGGGCCGGGGTCAGCCACAGCACCGGCACGCGCTCGGCCAGCGCCGCAGGCCCTGGCGCCGGCCGGCCGTCGATGCGCACGACCCGGCGCGCCGTGGCCGAGGCGGGATCACGCCCGGTGCCGACGGTGAAGGCGCCGTTGATGCCGTCCAGCGTCGCCGCTACCGCCCACGGGGCACCGGCGGATCCGGCCTCGCCGTCGACATCCCTCACCGCTACCTTGCGGTCGA
>WHSO01000113.1 GCA_009380075.1 Alphaproteobacteria bacterium
CGATGCAGGCAACGTGCCCGGCTGCACCTATTGCCGGCCGCAGGTCGCCTCCGTCGGCCTGACCGAGGCCAGGGCGAAGGAGCAGGGGCACAGCGTCAAGGTCGGCAAGTTCCCCTTCATCGGCAACGGCAAGGCCATCGCGCTGGGCGAGCCGGAAGGACTGGTCAAGACCGTGTTCGACGCGACGACCGGGCAGCTCCTCGGCGCGCACCTGATCGGCGCCGAGGTGACCGAGCTGATCCAGGGTTTCGCCATTGCCCGCACCCTGGAGACGACCGAGGCCGAACTGATGGCGACCGTCTTCCCGCATCCGACGCTGTCCGAGATGATGCACGAGTCGGTGCTTGACGCCTTTGGCCGCGTTCTCCACATCTAGGACATGCGTCAGGAGAGCCCGTGAGCAAGATCCACAACCTCAACGAAAAGGCCCCGCGCCAGCCCAAGCCGGCGTGGATCCGCGTCAAGGCGCCGACCTCGCCGGAATACCACGCGACGCGCCGGCTGATGCGCGACCTCAAGCTCAATACCGTGTGCGAGGAGGCGGCCTGTCCCAACATCGGCGAATGCTGGTCCAGGGGCCATGCCACGGTGATGATCCTGGGCGACACCTGCACCCGGGCCTGCGCCTTCTGCAACGTCAAGACCGGGAAGCCCAACGTCGTCGATCCGCTGGAGCCCGAGCACCTGGCGACGGCGGTGGCGGAGCTCGGCCTCGAACACGTGGTCATCACGTCAGTCGACCGCGACGACCTGCCCGACGGCGGCGCGGCGCAGTTCGTCAAGTGCATCGCGCGCCTGCGCGAGACCTCGCCCAAGACGACGATCGAGGTGCTGACGCCGGACTTCCTGCGCAAGGAAGGTGCCATCGAGGCGGTGGTCGTGGCGCGTCCCGATGTCTACAACCATAACCTGGAGACCGTGCCGCGCCTGTACCCGACCGTGCGCCCGGGCGCGCGTTATTTCCAGTCGCTCCGCCTGCTCGACCGGGTGAAGCAGCTCAATCCCTCGATCTTCACCAAATCGGGCCTGATGGTCGGCCTCGGCGAGACGCCGTCGGAGGTGCAGCAGGTCATGGACGACCTGCGCGCGGCGGACGTGGACTTTCTCACCATCGGCCAGTACCTGCAACCCACGCCCCGGCACATTGCCGTGGACAGTTTCGTCGCCCCGGACCAGTTCAACGCCTACGCCCGTATCGCCCGCGCCAAGGGATTCCTGCTGGTTTCGTCCTCGCCGCTGACGCGGTCGAGCTACTTCGCGGCGGAAGACTTCTTCAAGCTGCGCGCCGCGCGAGAGGAAAGGCTCGCCAAGGGCCGCTGAGCGGTTCCAGCGGCGTCATGCACCGGTTCGACGAAACCCGTCATCTGCCCTACACGCCCCGGCAGCTGTTCGATCTCGTTGCCGATATCGAAAAATATCCCGAGTTCCTGCCGTGGTGCCTCGGCGCCCGCGTCGGCCCCCGCGAGAAGACTCCCGACGGCGAGGTGCTGACGGCGGACCTTATCGTCGGCGCCCGCATCTTTCGCGAAACCTTCACCTCCCGCGTGACCCTGGCAGGGGACGACGACCCGCCGCGCATCGATGTCGACTACATCAAGGGGCCGATGCAGAAGATGGAAAACCACTGGCTGTTCCATGCGGAGGGCGCGGGCACGCGGCTCGAATTCCACGTCGCCTTCGCCTTCCGCTCGGCCTTCCTGGAGAAGATCATGGGCGCGTTCTTCGACGACGCCTCGCGGCGCATGGTCGCCGCCTTCGAGACCCGGGCGGCGAAGCTCTACGGCGCCGCCGGTGCCTGACATCTTCGTCGACGGCGACGCCTGTCCGGTCAAGGACGAGGTCCTGCGCGTGGCCGAGCGGCACGGCATCACCGTCCATCTGGTCGGCAACAGTTGGCTGCGCGCCGGCGGCGCACGCCCGCTTGTCCGCCGCGTGGTCGTGGGCGAGGGGTTTGATGCCGCCGACGACTGGATCGCGGAGCATGTCGATCCTGGCGACATCGCGGTCACTGCCGACATACCGCTCGCCGCGCGTTGCCTGGTGAAGGGCGCGCAGGTCATCGGTCACACCGGGCAACCGTTCACCAAAGCCGGCATCGGCAACGCGCTGGCGATGCGCGAGTTGATGGCCCATCTCCGCGATACCGGCGAGGTGCTGGGCGGTGGGCCGGCATTCTCGACCCGCGACCGCTCGCGCTTCCTTCAGGCGCTGGAAAACGCCGTGCAGGCGGCGCGCCGCACGGGCGGATAACTCCGCCCCGACGAACCGAAACACTGATGACGGGCGCAGGGGCATGGGGTAGGCTGACGTCGTCAAAGCATGGGACGAAAGTCAGGTACCCCCTTGAACGTAACGCGATTTTTCCTTGGCGTTCTGTTTCTCGTCCTGTTGTCGGGGCCGGCCTTCGCGCACGGCGCAGGCCATGCCGGTCATGGCGGCAGGCCCGACGCGGCGGCGACGGAGATGACCGTCCCGGGTGACGAGGCGCCGGGGCCGCCCGGCCATCGCCATGACGCGTCGGGCAGCTTCCATTGCGCGATGTCAGCGTCCTGCGCGCCGCTGTTCCTGCCGTCGGGAGTCAGTGCGCTGCTCCCCACCGTTCCCGCCTGGACGGGCTGGCGGATTACGGGCGATGTCTCGCGCCGCAGCCCCGTGTTCGAGCGCGATCCGCCGGTGCCGCGCGCCTAGGCGCACGCAGTCCTTAACTTCGAGCCTTTGATTTTTTTACCGGCGCTCGCGCGCGGGTCCGGCCGCGTCGTCGCGGCATGTGGCCCCGCCATCCGCGAATGGTACGCGCCTGAGGAGTTACCGTTATGAAAACCCCGATTTTTGCCGCGACCCTTGCGGTCTGTCTCATCGCCATGGGCCTGTCGTCCCCCATCCGGGCCGACGAGGGCCATGGGCACCACCCGTCCTTCGGCACGCCCGGCAAGGCCGCCGACGTCAAGCGAACCGTCACCGTCATCACGCGCGACAATTCCTACAGCCACGAAGCCATCACAGTGAAGGCGGGCGAAACCGTTAAATTCGTGATCCGGAACGAAGGCAGCCTGCTGCACGAATTCAACATCGGATCGCCGGACGCCCATGCCGCCCACCAGAAGGAAATGATGCAGATGATGGAGATGGGGATGCTGACGCCCACCGGCATCGACGCCGAAAAAATGAAGATGGATCATTCGGCCATGGGCATGAAGCCGATGAAGCACGACGATCCCAACAGCGTCCTCGTCGAACCCGGAAAGACGCGGGAACTTATCTGGAAATTCACGAAGCCCATGAAGCTCGAATTCGCCTGCAACGTGCCGGGCCATTACCAGTCCGGGATGGTCGGCGAGTTCCGGTTCGGCAAGTGACCGGCAGCGAGAGGAGTCAACCCATGAACATCGTCCGGATGTCAGGGCTTGGCGCGGTTCTTGTCGCGGTCGCCCTCACCGTTCTGTCGGTTCCGGCGGCAGCGGGCACCTACAGCCTCACCATCGAGAAGAAAACGGTCAACTTCACCGGCCGGGACCGCGAGGCCATGACCATCAACGGCCAGGTTCCGGGCCCGACGCTGCGCTTCAAGGAAGGCGAGGATGTCACTATCCACGTCACCAACAAGCTCGACGTCGATTCCTCCATCCACTGGCACGGGTTCATTCTGCCGTACCAGATGGACGGTGTGCCCGGGATCAGCTTTCCCGGGATCAAGCCGGGGGAGACCTTTACCTACCGCTTCAAGGTCCGCCAGAGCGGCACCTACTGGTACCACAGCCATTCCGGCATGCAGGAACAGCAGGGCATGTACGGTCCGGTGATCATCGAGCCGGTGAAGCGGGAGCCCTATCGTTACGACCGCGACTACGTCGTCATGCTGTCGGACTGGAGTGACCAGTCGCCCCACGCGATCCTGTCCAACCTCAAGAAGAAGAGCGACTACTACCAATACGGCCAGCGTACCCTGGGCGCGTTCCTCGATGACGCTGCGGAAAAGGGCTTCGGCGCGGCGCTGCGCGACCGCCTCGAATGGGGCGAGATGCGGATGGCGCCGACCGACATCGCCGATGTCGCCGGCTATGCGTTCCTGACCAACGGCCGGACCGCGGCGCAAAACTGGACCGGCCTGTTCAGGCCGGGCGAGCGGGTGCGCCTCAGGTTCATCAACGGCTCGGCGATGAGCTATTTCGATGTCCGCATCCCGGGCCTCAAGATGACGGTGGTGCAGGCCGATGGCAACGATGTGCTGCCGATGCCGGTGGACGAGTTCCGCATCGCCGTGGCGGAAACCTACGACGTCATCGTCCAGCCCAAGGAAGACAGGGCCTATACCATCTTTGCCCAGAGTATGGACCGCGCCGGCGCGGCGCGGGGCACATTGGCGCCGCGCGAAGGGATGGTGGTGGAGGTGCCGCCCTTGTCGCCCCGCCCGCAACTGACCATGGCCGACATGGGCGCGTCGCACGGCGACATGGACCACGCCGGGCACGGTGCCGCTCCGGGCGGAGGAGCTGGCGCCGATCCCCACGCCGGGCACGTCATGGGGCCGATGTCGGAATACGTGCCGGGCAGCGGCCTCGCGCCGGTGAGGAAGGCCGGGGAGAAATTCCTCGTCTACGGCGACTTGCGCGCCATGCGCCCCTACGCCGGCTACCGCAAGCCGGACCGCGAGATCGAGCTGAAACTCACCGGCAACATGGAACGCTATTTCTGGTCGATCAACGGCAAGAAATATTCGGAGGCGGAGCCGATCCGGCTCAAATACGGCGAACGGGTGCGGTTCAAGTTCGTCAATACGACGATGATGGCCCATCCCATGCACCTGCACGGCATGTGGATGCAGCTCGACAACGGCACCGGCCGGTTCAGTCCCCTCAAGCACGTCGTCAACGTGGCTCCGGGAATGACGCTCAACGTCGACGTGCCTGTCGATGCAGAAGGCGAGTGGGCGTTCCACTGCCACCTGATGTATCACATGGCGACAGGCATGTTCCGCAAGATCATCGTCGAAAAGCAGTCGGCTGCGGCGAACCAGGGTGCGGGGAGATGAAGGGACTTGAATCGAAAACCGTCGTCCTCGCGGCCGGCCTGATCGGCATGGTCTGGGCGGCAGCCGGACCGTCACCCGTCCGCGCGATGGAAGACGACCAGGTCACGACCTTCGTCGAGGTCGAGCAGTTGGAATACCGCATCAAGGACGGAAAGGAGTCGCTGAGCTGGGATGCGCAGGCTTGGGTCGGCGGTGACTATCACAAGCTCTGGTTCAAGACCGAAGGCGAGGCGCCGGTCGGAGAACGGCTAGAGGAAGCCGAATTTCAGGCTCTTTACAGCCGACTCGTGTCCGACTTCTTCGATCTCCAGGTCGGCCTGCGCCAGGATTTCAAGCCGGAGCCGGAGCGCACCTTCGCCGTGGTGGGCCTTCACGGCCTCGCCAGGTACTTCGTGGAAACCGACCTCGCCGCTTTCGTCAGCCATGAGGGCGAGGTGTCGTTCCGGGCCAAGGGTGAGATCGACCTGCGGCTCACCCAGCGGCTCGTCCTGCAGCCGATGGCCGAAGTCAACCTCGCGGTCCAGAGCGTCGCCGAGCGCCATGTCGGCTCGGGCGTCAACGATGTCGAGCTGGGCCTGCGCCTGCGTTACGAGATCGCACGGGAATTCGCCCCCTATATCGGCGTGAACTGGGAGCGGAAGCTCGGCGAGACCGCCGATCTTACCCGTGCGGAGGGAGAACGCGTCGATTCGTTTGCCGTCGTCGCGGGGCTGCGGTTCTGGTTCTGACCGCCGCCTCGGTGCGACGGATATGCCGTAATGGAAAGGGCGCGCCCTTCTTGCGGTGCGAATGTCGCGCGCGCGTCAGTCCTTCGGCTGATCGACGTAGCGGATATAGGGGCGCGGCGCTTCCCAGCCCTTGGGGTATTTCTTCTTCGCGTCCTCGTCCTTCACCGCCGGCGCGATGATGACCTTCTGGCCCGCCTTCCAGTTGACCGGCGTCGCCACCTGATGCTTCGCGGTGAGCTGGATCGAATCGAGCACGCGCAGGATCTCGTCGAAGTTCCGGCCCGTGCTCATCGGGTAGGCGAGGACCAGCTTGACCTTCTTGTCGGGGCCGATGATGAAGACGTTGCGCACGGTCTGGTTGTCCACCGCCGTCCGGCCCTGGGACGACTCGCCGGAGTCGGCGGGCAGCATCCCGTACAGCTTCGAGACCTTGAGGTCCTTGTCGCCGATCAGCGGATAATTCAGGTCGTTGCCGGTGATCGCCTTGATGTCGCCGGCCCAGCGTTCGTGGTCGCCCACCGGATCGACCGACAGGCCGAGGATCTTGGTGTTGCGCTTGTCGAACTCGCCTTTGAGGCCGGCCATGTAGCCGAGCTCGGTCGAGCAGACGGGAGTGAAATCCTTGGGATGGGAGAACAGGATGGCGTAGGAATTGCCGATCCAGTCGTGGAATTTGATCTTGCCCTGGGTGGTTTCGGCCTCGAAATCCGGGGCGGTCTGTCCGATCTGCAGTGTCATAGGGGCTCCCCTTGGCTCGTTATTTGCGCGTGAGGCCCGGCACGTGTCGGTGCATGGCGGCGCGGGAACCCATTATGGGGACGTGCG
>WHSO01000043.1 GCA_009380075.1 Alphaproteobacteria bacterium
CGTCAGCAGGACGACGACGAATCGAACGGCCGGGGCCACGGCGAGCGCCATGCGGTCCGCATGAGTGATGGCGTAGGTCTTGGGCAGGACTTCGGCGAAGACGACGACCATCACCGTCATGGCTATGGTCGCGTAGGCAAGTCCCGCACTGCCGAATATGTCGGTCAGTGCGTAGGTCGCGAGAACCGACGCAAGGATGTTCACCAGGTTGTTGCCGATGAGGATGGAGCCGAGCAGGCGTTCCTTGTCGCGGCGCAGACCGTTGACGAGTGCGGCGCGGATATCACCGGAAATCTCGCGTTGATGCATCAGCGGCCGCGAGGCGGCCGTCAGCGCCGTTTCGGCGCCGGAAAAGAACGCCGAGAACGCGAGCAGAAGAACAATGACCGCGAGCATGCCGGCGGCAATGGCGTCCATGTCAGAATCCCCTTGCGTAGGCGTTCGCCAACATCAGCCGAGATGGTCCCCGAGCAGGCCCGCGACCGCGTCGCCTCCCACGTCGCGGGCGATGACACCCTTGCCGATCTCGGTGGCGAGGATGAAGGTGAGCTTTCCCGCCTGCACTTTCTTGTCGTGCCCCATATGGGCAAGCAGCGCCTCCACTTCGAAGCCATAGCCGGCGGGGCTCGACGGCAGGCCGACGGTATCGAGGTGGGTCCTAAGCCGCGCGGCGCGTCCCGCCGGACACAAGCCGATCCGTTCCGACAGTTCCAGCGCCAGCACCATTCCTATGGCGACCGCTTCGCCGTGCAGCAGCCCGTCGGAGAAGCCCGCTTCGGCTTCCATCGCGTGCCCGAAGGTATGGCCGAGGTTCAGGAGTGCACGTGCGCCCTGTTCGCGCTCGTCCTCCGAAACGATGGCGGCCTTGGCCCGGCAACTCTGCGCGACCGCTTCGGCGCGTGCTGCCACGTCGCCGTCGATCAGCGCCGCGCCGTGCTTTTCGAGCCATTCGAAGAATCCCGCGTCGCCGATGACGCCGTATTTGACCACTTCGGCATAACCGGCGAGAAGCTCGCGCCGGGGAAGGGTCGCCAGCGCGTCGATGTCCGCCAGCACCATGCGCGGCTGGTAGAACGCGCCGACCAGATTCTTGCCGTGTCGGGTATTGATGCCGGTCTTGCCACCGACGGAGCTGTCGACCTGGGACAGCAGCGTCGTCGGCATCTGCACAAAATCGATCCCGCGGAGCGCCACCGCCGCAGCAAAGCCCGCGAGGTCGCCCACCACGCCCCCGCCCAATGCCACCAGCATGCTGTTGCGCTCGATATCGTGGTCGAGCAGGTCGTCGAGAAGGCGTTCGAGGTGAGGGAAATCCTTGGTGTGCTCACCGGGATCGAGCACGATGGTGCCGTAGCCGATGCCCGCCTCATCGAGTGCGCCTTGCACCGCGGGCAGATGCAGCTCGGCCACGTTGGCGTCGGTAACGATGACGACGCGGCGCTGCGCCGCGTGCTCGCCCAGGAGCGGCGCGAGATGCCGGCCCGCCGCGGCGAGCAGCCCCGACCCGATGCGAATTTCGTAGCTGCGGTCGCCGAGCGCGACCTCGATGGTGCTGTGCCTGTTCATGCCGTCCGTTCCGCCGCCGGGCCCCGGCCGTGCTCCTTCATCCGTCGTGGCGTACGCCGCCGGGCCGGCGCCGCCGGGTTCGCCTGTGGCGCGGGTGGCCCCTGGTCCCGGCATCTCGTCGAGCCGCCGGCGCGACCAACGGCCCCGCGCCTAGATGGGCCTCCAGTGCCGCCAGGACGCGCTTTACCACGATTTCGGGCGATTCCTCGCCGGTTTCCACGGTGAGGTCCGCTTCACCGTAGACAGGGTACCGCTCGTCGATCAGTGAAGCGAGAATCTTGCGCGGGTCGCCCCGCTTCAACAGCGGCCGTCCGCCCCGCCGCGAGGTGCGCTTGACAAGCGTATCGAGATTCGCCTTGAGCCAGACCGAAACGGCGCGCTCCCGCACGGTGGCGCGGGTGGTCGGGTCGAGATAGGCGCCGCCGCCGGTGGCGATGACGGCGGGTGGGCCCGACAGCAGCCTGGCAATGACCCGGCGCTCGCCCGACCGGAATGTTGCCTCGCCCTCAAGGACGAAGATTTCATCAATGGCGGCGCCGCCCGCGCGCTCGATTTCGGCATCGGAATCGACGAAGGGCAGGCCCAGGCGTTCGGCCAGGAGCCGGCCGATCGAGGTCTTTCCTGCGCCCATCAGGCCGACAAGCACGATGGAGCGCCCAATTCTTGCGGCGGCGTCGGATGGAGGGGCAGGATCTTGCGGTTCGGGCATATCATCTCGTGTTCGGCGAATGGCCGGGCTGCCGGCCCGCGGTCTTGCATGGTGGAGGGCGGCAAGCTAGGTTGCCGCAAAATAGCCATGTTAGATTTTTAGTGTAAACATAATAACATGTTGGGTAACGGCCGGGCCGATCGTTGGTTTGCCGACACATCGGACGGACGGCTCCCGCACATTGGGCAGGACACGGAAGCGCGGTCACGCCGCGCCGAGAACACCATGAAGCTGACAACCCGCATTATCCTCGTCGTCCTCGCCATAGCTGTCGTTGGCGGTGGGGCATTTCTTGCAGTCTGGGAGATACCGGCTCCGGCGGCTTCGGTGGAGAAAGTGATCCCGAATGACCGCGTTTTCCGCTAGGGGCGGCCGCGCACCGGGTGTGGCGTCGGCGGCACTGCTGTCGGCGATGCTGCTGGCAGCCGTGCCTCCGGCTGCGGCCCAGGACGCGCCGGTCACGCTCGTGCCCCCGGGGACGCCTGCGGCTCCCGAGCGGGGCGCGCCCTCGGACGCCAAGCCGGCCGAGGCCGTGGCACCGGGCATCAAGGTTGACACCCTCGGCGAAATCGATCCCAATTCCGTCGGCCTGCTCGACGCTGCCGGCGGCGGGTTCGGTGTCGCTATGTGGAAGGGTACGCCGCGATCGCTGGTCGAGGCGCTCCTCCCGGAGCTGCCCGGCGCGCCGCACTCCGCGGTGGGACGCGACCTCTATCGCCGCCTGCTGTTGAGCGCGGCGGAGTCCCCCGCGGGCGCTGCGCCGAAGGATCGCCCCAGCCTGCTGGCGATGCGTGTCAGCCGGCTGCTGGCCCAGGGAGACGTGGCCGCGGCCCAGGGCCTGCTGCGCGTCGTACCCCAGCGCCTCGACGAACCCGCCATCGCCTTGGCCCGTGCCGAGGTGGCCTTCCTGACCAACGACAATGCCGGCGCCTGCGCCGAAGTGGGCGGGCGGCTGGGTCAGCTCGGCACGATGTTCTGGCGCAAGGCACAGGTGTTCTGCCAGCTACTGGCGGGAGATGGCGGCGGCGCCGGCATCGGCGCCGGGCTGCTTCAGGAGCAAGGGGTCGAGGATCCGCCGTTCTTCGCATTGCAGCGCATGCTCGCGGGCGAAAAGGGGATCGATATCTCCGGACTGGAAGGGCTGGAAAAAGCCAGCCCGCTGCATATCGCCATGATGCGTGCCGCCCGCGTCCAGGTACCGCCGGCGATTCTTGCCAGCGGTTCGCCGGCGGTGCTGCGCGCCGTGGCACTGAGCCCGAACGCCGACCTCGATACCCGTCTCGAGGCCGCAGAGTTGGCGGAAACACGTGGCGCACTCGAGTCCGAGACGTTGCGACAGCTTTACCTCTCCGTCGGTTTCTCCCCCGAGGAGCTCACCAATGCGCTCGGCGCGAGCGAGAAGCTTTCCGGTTCGCGCGGGCGGGCGTTGCTATACCGCGCCGCGCGCGGGCAGACCCTTCCTTCGGCCCAGGCCGAGCTCATCGCCGGCGCCTTCGCGTCGGCGCGCAAGCAGGAGCGGCTTCCGACCGCAATCCGGGTCCTGCTGCCGGTGTTGGCCGGGATCGAGCCGAGCCCCGATCTCGCGTGGTTCGCCGCAGATGCCGGCAGCGCACTCTATGTCGTGGGGTCCTTTGATGCCGCCGCCAAGTGGGCGGCACTGGCGGCATCCACGCCTGCATCCGCCGGCGACCGATCCAGGGCCGCGTCGGCGCAGGACGGCATCAAGGTGCCGGCCGACGTGACGCTCTGGCCGCTGGCCCAGCTCGCCGGCCTCAAGCCGAAGCTCGCCGAAGGCACCGCGCCGTCGCTCGCCGTGGCGGGACAGGGAAAGATCGTGACGGCGCCGCTGGTCACGGTGCAAGCATCAAGTGGTTTCGACGAAGCCGCGTTCGAGCGCTGGTGGCATGCCGCGGGCGCGCTCGGTTCCGAGGCGCGTGCCGCCAAGGGTGCCCGCATTCTTGTCCTGGCCGAAGCGCTCGGTGCACAGGTCGGCGATGATGCCTGGGCGCGGCTGCTGTCGGCACCGCCGCCCGCGCCCGCCGCGGTGACGATGCCCTCGCCCGGATTGATGACGGGCCTCAAACGTGCCGCAGCCGCCGGCCGGGTCGGGGAGACCGTGCTGATCGCGCTGGCGGCGCTCGGCACCGAACGTCCCTCGAAACTCGACATCCGTGTCCTGGCGCCGGTCGTGCGGGCACTCCGCGCGGTGGGCCTGGATGAACCGGCCCGCAAGCTGGCGGTCGAAGCCATCTTCGACCGTAACGCTTGATAGCGGAATGACAACGGGATCGGCGATCAGGTGATCTCATGGCCAGGCATCAGGTCGTCACGGCATATCCGAATGCGGTTGGTCCGCATCTCGACGCCTTTACGGAAATGCTCGCGGCCGAGCGCGGCGCATCGCGCAATACCGTCAGCGCCTACCGCCAGGACCTGATCGACTTCGCGCGGTTTCTCGAACGGGATGAGGTGACGCTTGCCGGGGCCGACAGCGGCGCCGTGCGCAAATATCTGGGAGCGCTTGCGGACAACGGCCGCGGCGCCCGTACGGCCGCACGGCGTCTGTCGGCACTGCGTCAATTCTATCGCTTCCTGTACAGCGACGGCGTGCGCAAGGACGATCCCACCGCCGGCATAGACAGCCCGAGACGGACGCGATCCCTGCCCAAGACCCTGTCGGAGGAGGACGTCTCCCGCCTGCTCGCGACCGCGCGGTCGCGGCGGGGACGTGTCGGCATGCGTCTCAGGGCGCTGCTGGAGATCATTTACGCGACGGGCCTGCGCGTGTCGGAGCTCGTGGGTCTGCCGCTGTCGGCGCTGACCGGCGACGGCCAGTTCCTCTTGGTCAACGGCAAGGGCGGCAAGGAACGCCTTGTGCCGCTGTCGGAACCGGCGTACCGCGCCGTCAACGAGTGGCTGCCCCACCGCCAGGCTATGGTCGGCAGCCGGGGATCGCCGTGGCTGTTCCCGACCGCCGCCGCCGACGGCCATCTCACGCGCCAGCGCTTCGCCCAGCTCCTCAAGGAAATCGCCATCGAGGCCGGGCTCGACCGCCGCGCGGTTTCGCCCCATGTGTTGCGCCACGCCTTTGCCAGCCATCTCCTCGCCCACGGCGCCGACCTTCGCAGCGTCCAGCAGATGCTGGGGCATGCCGACATTTCGACTACCCAGATCTATACCCACGTGCTCGAAGGCCGTCTGCAGCGGCTGGTCAACGAGAATCATCCCCTGGCCCGCCGGGGCCGTCCACGCGGCGGCAAGGGCTAGGGCTAATCGACATTCAGCACATGAGCCGCGTTGCGCGGTCGCGAGGCGTCCCGCAAGGAGCGGCGGCGAAGGCGATGTGCGCCATCGGCGAGCCGATGCGACGCGGCGGGCGTCCGCGGGCTCGCAACCCTCCGGGACGCGCCGCTTTTGGCCGCCCGCTTTGTCCCTCGCCGCTCGGGATGGCCCACATCCCATCGCGGCTCGCTTCGCGCGGGGCGGGCAAAATCGGCAGCGTCGCGGCCATGCGGTGAGTGTCGATTAGCCCTGGATCGCGACCTGACCGGACCCGCCGCAAGGCGCGGGTTTGACAAATTTGCCCCGCCAAGGCATGTAGGGCAAAATTTCACGACGGCGGTCTTATGCCTACTTTCCTTGAATTTGAAAAACCGATCGCCGAGCTTGAAGGCAAGATCGAGGAATTGCGGCATCTCGACGCCGGCGGTGATGTCTCCATCGCCGACGATATCGCCAAGCTCCAGGGCAAGGTGAATCGCCTGTTGACGGAAACCTACGGCAAGCTGACCGCGTGGCAGAAGGTCCAGGTGGCGCGCCACCCGGAGCGCCCGCACTTCGTCGATTACGTCAACGGCCTGATCGAGGATTTCACGCCGCTGGCCGGCGACCGCGCCTTCGCCGAGGACGCCGCCATCGTCGGGGGGTTCGGCCGCTTCCGCGGCCGTTCCGTCGTCGTCGTCGGCACCGAGAAGGGTTTCGACACCGAAACCCGCATCAAGCACAACTTCGGCATGGCGCGGCCGGAGGGCTACCGCAAGGCACGACGCCTGTTCCAGCTCGCCGATCAGTTTCACCTGCCGTTGGTGACCCTGGTCGATACCGCGGGGGCGTATCCGGGCGTCGGGGCCGAGGAACGTGGCCAGGCCGAGGCCATTGCCCGCTGCATCCAGTCGTGCCTGTCGCTGCGTGTGCCCATCGTGTCCGTCATCATCGGCGAAGGTGGCTCCGGCGGCGCCATTGCGCTGGCGGCCGGCGATCGCGTGTTGATGCTGGAACACGCCATCTATTCGGTGATCTCGCCGGAAGGCTGCGCCTCCATCCTCTGGCGCACGAACGAATCGGCGAAGGATGCGGCCGAAGCACTGAAGCTCACGGCCCAGGACCTCAAGCAGCTCGGCGTCATCGACGCGATAATCGGCGAACCGGTCGGAGGCGCGCACCGCGACCAGTCCGAAGCGATACGCCGAACCGGCGACGCCATTGCCGAGCACATCGACGACCTCGTGACCGTCGAAGGGGGTGCCTTGCGGGCACGGCGGCGCGAGAAATTCATCGATATGGGGAAGGTCGGTCTCGGCTAGCCCGGCGAAGAGCGGCTGGCCTGTTTCTCCCGCGAGGCGCCCCGTTCCGGAACCCGCCCGTCAGGCGATCTTGCCGTGGCAGTGCTTGTACTTGCGGCCCGAGCTACACGGGCAGGGCGCATTGCGGGACACCCGGCCCCAGGTCGCAGGATCGTTGGGGTCGCGCGCTTCCGGCGCAGGGCGGCGCACGGTCGCGGGCCGTTCCATGACCTGGATGTCGCTGTCGCCGGGCTGCGCCAGGGCCGGGTCTTCGCGGCCTTCGTGCAGATTGGACGGCCCTTCGCGCTCGAGTTCGAGGTCGCCGGTGTTTTCGAAGTTGAGCTCGACGTGGCATAGCACCTGGGTCACGTTCTCGCGCAGCTGGTCCAGCATCTTCTCGAACAGAGAGAACGCTTCCGTCTTGTACTCGTTGAGGGGATCGCGCTGCCCGTAGGCGCGCAGGTTGATGCCCTGGCGCAGGTGATCCAGCGTCAGCAGGTGGTCCTTCCAGGTCTGGTCGAGGATCTGCAGCAGCAGGCTCTTCTCCACCATGCGCATGACGTCGCGCCCATAGGTCGCGGCCTTCTCGGCCATCCGGCGGTCGGCCGCCTGGGTGATGCGCTCACGGATTTCCTCGTCGGCGATGCCTTCTTCCTTGGCCCATTCGTCGGTCGGCAGGTCGAGGCCGAGGATGCGCAGTGCTTCCTCGTGCAGGAGGTGGGTATCCCAGTCCTCCGGATAGGCGCGTTCGGGAATGCCGCGCGCCACGATGTCCTCGATCACTTCGTGGCGCATGCCGGCGACGGTGTCGGAAACGTCGTCGGTCTTCATCAGCTCGATGCGCTGCTCGTAGATAACCTTGCGCTGGTCGTTCATCACGTCGTCGAAGCGCAGCAGGTTCTTGCGAGCGTCGAAGTGGTGCGCCTCGACCTTCTCCTGTGCCTTCTGCAACGCCTTCGACACCCAGGGATGGGTGATCGCCTCGCCCTCCTCGAGTCCGAGGCGCTGGAGCATCGTGTCCATGCGCTCGGAACCGAAGATGCGCATCAGGTCATCCTCGAGCGACAGGAAGAACTTCGACGCGCCGGGGTCGCCCTGGCGGCCAGAGCGGCCGCGCAACTGGTTGTCGATGCGCCGCGCCTCGTGGCGTTCGGAGGCGATGACGCAGAGCCCGCCGGCTTCCAGCGCGATCTTGCGCCCGGCCTCGATCTCGGCGCGGATGGCGGCAATCTTCCTGTCGCGCTCGGGCCCGTCGGGGACGTCCTTCACCTCCTGGGCGACACGCATGTCGAAATTGCCGCCGAGCTGGATATCGGTGCCGCGGCCCGCCATGTTGGTGGCGATGGTCACCGCGGCGGGCTTGCCGGCCTGGGCGATGATCTGCGCTTCCTGCTCGTGGTAGCGGGCGTTGAGGACGTTGTGCGGGATCTTGCGCTTCTTGAGCGCTTCCGACAGGGATTCCGACTTCTCGATCGACACCGTGCCGACCAGAATCGGCTGCTTGCGCGTGTAGCAATCCTCGATCTGGTCGAGGATCGCCTCGACCTTCTCCCGGGCCGTGCGATAAACCTCGTCCTCATGGTCGATGCGGATGCACGGCATGTTGGTCGGCACGTTGATGACGCCGAGCTTGTAGATGCTTTCGAATTCCGCCGCCTCGGTCATGGCCGTACCGGTCATGCCGGCGAGCTTGGGATACATGCGGAAGTAGTTCTGGAAGGTGATCGAGGCCAGCGTCTGGTTCTCGTTCTCGATCTTGCACTTTTCCTTTGCTTCCAGCGCCTGGTGCAGGCCTTCGGAATAGCGCCGGCCCTCCATCATGCGGCCGGTGAACTCGTCGATGATGATGATCTTGTCGTCCTTGACGATGTAGTCGCGGTCCTTCTGGAACAGCTTGTGCGCCTTGAGCGCCTGATTGACGTGATGGACCAGCGAAACGTTCTCGATATCGTAGAGCGCGCCCTCGGTCAGGAGCCCTGCCTCCCGAAGCAACTGTTCGATCCGCTCGGCGCCGCTCTCGGTCAGGGTGACGGCCTTGACCTTTTCGTCCATCTCGAAGTCCGACGCCTCGAGGCGGGGGATCAGCGCATCCACCGTCATGTAGAGCTCGGACGAATCCTCCGCCGCGCCGGAAATGATCAGCGGTGTGCGCGCCTCGTCGATCAGGATGCTGTCCACTTCGTCGACGATGGCGAAGTTGAACGGACGCTGCACCATGTCCTCGAGGTGGAACTTCATGTTGTCGCGGAGGTAGTCGAAGCCGAATTCGTTGTTGGTGCCGTAGGTCACGTCGGCGGCGTAGGCGGCACGCCGCTCCGCATCGTCGAGGCCGTGAACGATCACCCCGACGCTGAGGCCGAGGAACCCGTAGATCCGTCCCATCCATTCGGCATCGCGCCGCGCCAGGTAGTCGTTCACCGTCACCACGTGGACGCCCCGGCCGGCGAGGGCGTTGAGGTAGACGGGCAGGGTGGCGACCAGGGTCTTGCCTTCGCCCGTCGCCATTTCGGCGATGGCGCCCGAATGGAGCACCATGCCGCCCATCAACTGGACGTCGAAGTGTCGCTGGCCGAGGGTACGCTTGGCCGCCTCGCGCACCGTGGCGAAAGCCTCGGGAAGGAGGTCGTCGAGCTCCTCCCCCGCCGCGACCCGGCCCTTGAGCGCGCCGGTCCGCGCGCGCAGCTCGTCGTCCGAGAGTTTCTCGATATCGGTCTCGAGCGCGTTGATCGCCCCGACCTGGGGCGCGAGACGCTTGACGAAACGCTCATTGTGGCTTGGAAACAGGCGTCTGGTAAGGGCGCTGATCATGATCTTCCCGGCATTGGCCCGAGGGCGGATCCCACCGGGCTCAGAACGTGCATGACAGATAGAGACAGGGGCTCCCCATGTCAATGACGGGGCCCCCGTCCGGGCCGCCTGAACGGCCGGCAGACGGGGAAATCGCTGCGATTTTCGACGGCTCATGTTAAGCTGCCGTCGGTGGCGCGCCAATCCCCCGGGCCACGTTCCAAGGAGCTTCCATGACCTTTTTTGCCCCCGCCGTGTTCGCCGTCGCGCCCCTGCGCGTGCTGGCGCTGACCGGCCTGTTTGTCCTGATGGCCGGCAACGTCGCGGCCCAGAGCGAGACGCGCGCGGCTCCGGATGCCGTCGTGGCACGTGTCGACGGCCATGAAATTCGTGCTTCCGACGTGCAGGAAGCGCTGCAGCAGCTGCCGCCGGAGTACACGAACATGCCGGTGGAGGCCCTGCGCAACGCGGTGGTTGAGCAGTTGATCGACCAGCATCTGGTGGTCAAGCGGGCGCGCGACCAGGGGCTCAAGGACGATCCCGCGGTCCAGAGCACGATGAAGCAGCTCGAGACGCGGGTGCTTGAGCAGACCTACCTCCGCCGCACCGTCGAATCGAAGGTGACCGACGAGGCGGTGCGCCGGCGCTACGAACGCGACAAGGACAAGCTCACGCGTGACAAGCAGGTGCGGGCGCGTCATATCCTGGTCAAGACCCGCGAGGAGGCGATGGACATCCTGCGCGAGGTGTCCCGCGGCAAGGACTTTGCCGAGCTGGCGCGCGAGAAATCCATCGGCCCGTCGAAGACCCAGGGCGGCGATCTCGGATATTTCGCCCGCGAGGCGATGCTGCCCGCTTTCTCCCAGATGGCGTTCAGCCTGAAGAAAGGGGAGGTCGGCCGCGCCCCGGTGCAGACCAAGTACGGCTGGCACGTCATCAAGGTCGAGGACATCCGGGAGGCGGCGCCACCCCCGTTCGAGGAGGCCCGCGACGAATTGCGCTCCAAGATGGGCGAAGAGATCATCGACGCGGAAATCAAGCGCTTGCGCCAGGACGCCAAGGTCGAGCGCTTCGGCGCGGACGGCAAACCGGCCAAGGCCGCGCCCGCACCGGGCGATCCGGCACCGGCCGGCGGAAAGCCCTAGGCGGCTCTTTCCTGTGCCCGGTGCCGGAGACGTATTGGCAAGCGCCGTGATCTCGGGTATCTGCTTGCCGCGTTGCCCGTAGCGCCGTCGCGTTCCCCGGAAAACCCAGCTTGCCAGGTCGCTCATGTCCGCCGTATCCCCGCTCGCGCCCAAAGGATTTCCCCGCTTGCCGACCGTGGCCGGGGTGAGCCTTGCCGCCGCCGCCTGCGGCATCAAGAAACGCGTGCGGTCCGATCTGATGATCGCGGAACTGGTGCCGGGGACGCGTATCGCCGGGGTCTTCACCACCTCGCTCACCGCCGGTCCCACCGTGCGCTGGTGCCGCGAGGCGATCCGCAACGGCCGGGCGCGGGCCATCGTCGTCAATTCCGGCAACGCCAACGTGTTCACCGGGCGCAAGGGCGCGGCCGACGTGCGCGCGACGGCCCGCGCCGCGGCGCGCGCCATCGGCTGCGCGGCCGAGGACATCATGGTGTCCGCCACCGGCGTGATCGGCGTGCCGCTGCCGATCGACAAGATCACGCGGGCGCTGCCCGACCTCGCCGCCGCCGCCGCACCCGGAAACTGGGAGGCGGCGGCGCGGGCCATCTGCACCACCGATACCTTCCCCAAGGGCGCCGGGGCGACCGCCAGGATCGGCGGCGTGACCGTGCGCATCGCCGGCATCGCCAAGGGATCGGGCATGATCATGCCGAACATGGCGACGATGCTGGCCTACGTGTTCACCGATGCGGCGCTGCCGGCACCGGTGTTGCGGAAGTTGCTCAAGGCGGCCTGCGACCGGTCGTTCAACGCCATCACGGTCGATTCCGATACCTCGACGTCGGACACGCTGCTGCTGGCGGCGACCGGGCAGGCGGAGCCACATCGGATAATCACCCGGGCGGATGATCCCGCGCTGCGCGATTTCCGCGCCAAGCTCGACGCAGTGATGATCGACCTTGCCAAGCAGATCGTGCGCGACGGCGAAGGGGCGACCAAGTTCGTCACCATCACGGTCACCGGCGCCGCAAGCGACCGTTCGGCCAAGACCATCGCCATGTCGGTCGCCAATTCGCCGCTGGTCAAGACCGCCATCGCCGGCGCGGACGCCAACTGGGGCCGCATCGTTGCCGCTGTCGGCAAGGCGGGGGAGCGCATCAACGCCGACCGCCTGACGGTCAGCGTCGGTGGTGTGCGCATCACCGAGAACGGCGCCCCACGCCAAGGCTACCGCGAGGCGCCGGTCGCCCGCCACATGAAGGGCCGCACTATCGACATCGCCGTCGACGTTGGCCTCCGGCCGGGGCGCGGCACGGCGACGGTGTGGACCTGCGACCTCACCCATGGCTACATCAGCATCAATGGCGACTACCGGAGCTGACGGCGGGCGCGCCCTGGAACCTCCCGCCGCGAGGGAATGGACGTGAGCAAGCCCATCATCCTGGTGGCCGCGGCGGCGCTGATCGATGCCGACGGCCGCGTGCTCGTCGCCCAGCGCCCCAAGGGCAAGACCATGGCGGGGCTGTGGGAGTTTCCCGGCGGCAAGGTGCACGATGCGGAAACCCCGGAGCAGGCGCTGGTGCGCGAATTGCGCGAGGAGCTTGCGATCGAGGTCTGCGCGCCATGCCTCTATCCGCTGACCTTTGCGTCCCACGCCTACGAGGATTTCCACCTGCTGATGCCGCTCTACCAGTGCCGCAACTGGGAGGGCACGCCCGCGCCCCAGGAAGGTCAGGAAATTCGCTGGGTGTTTCCGAACCGGCTCCGCGGCCTCGCCATGCCGCCCGCCGATGCGCCGCTGATCGCAGCGCTCTGCGACCTCGACAAGGCGCGCTGAGCCGCAAGCAACGGTGCCATCCGCGTCAGTTTGTCGGAAAGAGCCGGCCGTGCCGGCTTCAGGGCTTGCGCGGGAGCCCCGTGCTGTCACCCGCCGGATGTTCGTGCGCTTCGAGGTGGTCGGCGAGCCGCGTCGTCGCGGTTCCCGGCCTGAGCGCCCTGGGTTGGTCCGGTCCCGGTGCCCAGCCGGCGAGGAAGACGATCTCGAAGGTGGCGGTGACACGCCCGTCGATGCCTGCCGGATAGCGTGCCGCGGCGTCCATCAGGGTGCGACGCCGGCTGATGCCCTTGCGCCGTTCGGCCACCGCGTTCGTTTCGCCCATGGCGCGTAGGTCGCGCATCAGATGCAGCGCCGATCCGAAACTGACCCGGATGGTATCGAGGTCCGCCACCGGCAGCGCGAAACCCGCGCGGGTGAGAAGATCGCCGCCGTCGCGCACATCGGCGAAGGGGGAGACCCGGGGACCGGCCCCGCCCTCCGCGTCGAGCTCGGCGGCCATCAGGGCCGTACGCAGCTCCGCTAGAGTGCCGACGCCGAACAGCGCGGCGAGGAACAGCCCGTCGGGCGCCAGGGCGCGGCGCACCTGCACGAGGGTGCCAGGCAGGTCGTTGGTCCAGTGCAGCGCCAGGTTGCTGACGATCAGGTCGAATGTGCCCGGCGCGAAGGGCAGGGCCTCCTCGTCCGCCGCGACGGCGGCAAACCCGTTGGCGTCCCGGGCAAGGCGCGCCATTTCCGGTGCGAGGTCGCATTGCATCACCCGTAGGGAGCCTTCTGGCTTTGCCAGTCGGGGGGCAAGCCGCGCACCCAGGCCGCCGCGCCGGCAGCCGAGGTCGAGCACATGGGTGAAGGGACGCCGGATGTCGTCGAGGCGCTCCACCAGCCGCGCCGCCACTTCGTCGAACAGGAAGTCACCGTCGGTGCCGCGCCGTGCTGCGCGCGCGCGGTGGGCGCGCACGGCGGCGCGGTCGAAGGGGGCGGGGGTTCCGGTCATGGCGCATACATGGCATGTTCCGGACGGCCTTGAAAGACGGGCAGCTTCTCCCCGGGGTTCCGGGGTGCGCGTCGTGCCCGTTCCCGAAGGAGGTTTCCCATGCTTCTCAAGACATTCCGATTCCTGAGCCTCATGTTCGTTGGCCTGTCCATGGGTGCGGCGCTGGCGCACCTGTTTGAGCTTCCCAACAAGATCGGGCTTCCCGCCGAGGCCTATCTCACGGTGCAGCAGAACTACCGCGGCTGGTCGCTGCTCGGGATCGTGGTAATCGGCGCGCTGGTTTCGACCCTGATTCTCGCCGTCCTGGTCCGGGGCCGGGGGACGGTGTTCTGGCTCAGCCTCGGGGCGCTCCTGTGCATCCTCGGCGCCCAGGCCGTGTTCTGGACCTTCACCTACCCGGCCAATGTCGCCACCCAGAACTGGACCATGCTGCCCGACAACTGGATGCAGCTCCGCAGCCAGTGGGAGTACTCCCATGCGGCGGGCGCGGGATTCAACCTTGCCGCCTTCGTATGCCTCGTCCTGTCGCTGCTCTGCCGCCAGGAACGGCGGTAGGGGCCTGTCGTCCACGTTTGACAGCAGCGCCGCGCCGACGTCCAATTCGCCAATGTCCGGACCCGTAACGACCAGACTGACCGAGGCCGGCGCCCGCGCCGCCGGACCGTTCGGGCGTGCCCTTCGCATGGGGCTCGACCTCGTGCTGCCCGCCCAATGCCTCGCCTGCAGTGCGATCGTCGGCGGGGAGGCGGCGCTGTGCGCGCCGTGCTTCGCGCGCATGCGGTTCCTTTCGGCGCCGTTGTGTGCGGCCTGCGGCTATCCGTTCGAGCTCGGCGCCGCGAGCGTGCAGAACCTCTGCGGCGCCTGTACCCGGCGCCGGCCCGCCTTCAACCGCGCCCGGGCGGTCTTCGCCTATGACGAGGCGAGCCGCGGCCTGGTCATCGGCTTCAAGCACGCCGACCGTACCCACGGCGCCCCGGCCTTCGCCCGCTGGCTTGCGCGCGCGGGGGCGGAGCTTCTTCCCGACTGCGACGTCATCGCCCCGGTGCCGCTGCATCGCTGGCGGCTGTGGACCCGCCGCTACAACCAGTCGGCGCTGCTGGCCTTCGCGCTTGCGCGCTTTTCCGGACGGCCGTGTGTGCCCGACCTCCTGCTGCGGACCCGCGCCACACCCTCCCAGGGTCGTCTCGGCCGTCTTGCCCGAATGCGGAACGTGCGCCGCGCCTTCGCCGTTCCTCCGCGCCGGGCGGCCGTGCTTGCGGGACAGCGGGTGCTGCTGGTCGACGACGTCTACACCACGGGCGCCACGGTCGAGGAGGCGGCCCGGACATTGCTGGCCAGCGGCGCCCGGGCGGTGGACGTGCTGACGCTGGCTCGCGTCGTCCGCCCCGTGTGACCCGGGGGGGGCCGTGACACGGCACGTTCGGCGCCCTATATATTGGCCCTGTCAATTGGCCCCGAGAGGCGCCCCGGCACCGCAGCCGCCCGGTAGCGGCACGTAACGCGGTCACACGCGGGCGATTCCAGAGAACATGCCGAAGATTGAAGTCTATGCGTCCATGTGGTGCGGATTCTGCCACCGCGCCAAGGCCCTGCTCCGGTCCAAGGGCGTGACGTTCACCGAATACGACGTCGATTCCGGGCCCGGGCTCCGCCGCGAAATGGTCGCGCGCGGGGGCGGTGCCACGGTTCCGCAGATATTCGTCGATGGCAAGCCCATCGGCGGCAGCGACGAGATCCACGCGCTTGACGCCTCCGGCAAGCTCGACGCGCTGCTCGGGCTCGATGGGGCCATCGGTGGCTGAGACGTCGTTCCGCATCGCCTGCATCCAGGTCAATGCCGGCGACGACATGGATGCGAACATCGTCGCCGCCGAAGGCTTCGCCCGCGACGCGGCGAAGGCCGGCGCGAGGCTGATCGGCTTTCCCGAAAACGTCGCCTTCATGGCCCCCGACGGCCGCGGCGTGCGCGAAGCCGCGCGGGACCAGTCGAGCCATCCGGCGCTTGCCCGGTTCCGCGCGCTGGCCGGCGAACTCGAGGCGTGGCTCCTGGTCGGCTCCCTCGGCATCTCCGGCGTCGATGCCTCGGGCCGCGTCGCGAACCGAAGCTTTCTGATCGATGCGGCGGGCGAAGTCGCCGCCACCTACGACAAGATCCACATGTTCGACGTCGAGCTTCCGGGCGGCGAGCGTTACCGCGAATCGGAAACCTTCCATCCCGGCGCACAAGCGGTGGTCGCGGCGACGCCGATGGGGCGCATCGGCCTGACGATCTGCTACGACCTGCGCTTTCCCTACCTCTACCGCGCGCTGGCCAAGGCCGGTGCCGAACTGATCGCGGTCCCCTCCGCCTTCACCCGCACCACCGGCACGGCGCACTGGCACACGCTGTTGCGCGCGCGGGCCATCGAAACGGGATCTTATATTTTCGCCCCGGCGCAATGCGGCACCCATCCGCGCGGGCGGCAGACCTTCGGCCATGCGCTTATCGTAGATCCGTGGGGCGAGGTCATCGCCGACGGCGGCGACGCGCCGGGCTATATCGTCGCCGATATCGACCTCACCATGGTGGCGCGGGTGCGGGCGCAACTGCCGTCGCTCGCCCACGACCGCGACTTCACCGGGCCCGCCTGATCGCGGCCGCCATCCGAAAATTCAGAATTGCCTGTGCGGCCTAGATGCCGTGATCGATCATGCCGGCGGCGACGGTCGCGTTGGTGCGCGAATCGATGATGATGAAGGCACCGGTCGCCCGGCATTCGCCGTAGGCATCGTAGGCGATGTCGTCCTGCAGGCGGATGCGCGCCTCGCCGATCTCGTTGGTCGTGAGCGGCGTCCCGCCGGGGACGCGCCGGAGGGTATTTACATCGACCCGGCTCTCGGGTGCGGCGATGCGCGCGGCGACGGTGCGGGTGCCGATGCGCATCAGGTAGGGGGCGCGGGGATCCTGCGGCGCGCTATCGAGCCAGCACAGCGCCGCGGTCACCTCACGCGCGGTCGCGGGTGGCGCCGCTGCATCGGCCAGCATGAATCCGCGTCCGGCGTCTATGTCGTCGGCCAGCTCGAGCGTGACCGATTGGCCCACCGTTGCCCGCGCCGCCGGGCCCGAGGGCGTGAGGATCGTCATTACCGTGCTTTCGCCGCCGCCGGGCGCGACCACCAGCCGGTCGCCGAGCGCCACGGTACCGCGGGCGATGCGACCCATGTAGCCGCGAAAATCCACCGTTCCGGCCCCCTGCGGGCGCGACGCGAGCTGCACCGGCATGCGGAACGGGCCGTCGCCTTCGGCGCCCGAGGCGGGCAGACCCTCCAGCACGTCGATCAGGGGGCTGCCGCGATACCACGGCATGGCGTCCGTGCGGCGCACCACGTTGTCGCCGCGCTTGGCGGACACGGGAACGATGTGGCGCGTGCGGAAATCGAGCCTTGCGGTGAAGGTCTCGATTTCGTCCTGGGCGCGCCGGAACGCCTCCTCGGCGTAATCGACAAGGTCCATCTTGTTCACCGCAAAGACGATGTCGCGGATGCCCAGCAATGCCGCGATGCAGATATGCCGGCGCGTCTGTCCGGTCATGCCGGCGCGCGCGTCCACCAGCAGGAGCGCGGCCGACGCCCTGGAGGCGCCGGTCACCATGTTGCGCGTGTACTGTTCGTGGCCGGGCACGTCGGCGAGGATGAAGCTGCGCCGCGCGGTGGCGAAGTAGCGGTAGGCCACGTCGATGGTGATGCCCTGCTCGCGCTCGGCGGTGAGCCCGTCGGTGATGCGGGCGAGGTCGATCTGCTCGTGCCCGTCGCGCACCGCCATGGCCGCGAGGGTGGAGAGCTGGTCGACCGTCAGTGCGCCCGAATCGGCGAGCAGGCGCCCGATCAGGGTGGACTTGCCGTCATCGACGCTGCCCGCGGTGGTCAGGCGCAGGAGATCGCGCCCCGGGGAGGGAGGGGAAGGTGACATGGAGGACGCCTTCAGAAATATCCCGCGAGCTTGCGCCGTTCCATCGCCGCTTCGGAGACGGCGTCGTCGAGGCGCGTCGCACCACGCTCCGACGTTTCGGTGGTCAGGGTCTCGACCAGGATTTCCTCCGCCGTCCGCGCGTGGGAGGCGACGGGACAGGTGCAGGTGATGTCGCCGACGGTGCGGAAGCGCACGGTGCGCGTCACTGGCGTCTCGTTCGCCCGAAGCGGCACCAGCGGATGGACGGGAATGAGCCGGTTTCCGCGCTCGACCACCTCCCGTTCATGGGCGAAATAAAGGGGAGGCAGGGCCACATCCTCGCGCGCGATGTAGCGCCAGACATCGGCCTCGGTCCAGTCGCTGATCGGGAAGACGCGCATGTTCTCACCGGGCGCGATGCGGCCCTGGTAGAGGCCCCACAGTTCGGGCCGCTGGCGGCGCGGGTCCCAGCCGCCGAAGGCATCGCGGAAGGAGAACACGCGTTCCTTGGCGCGGGCCTTTTCCTCGTCGCGCCGCGCCCCGCCGATGCAGGCATCGAACCGGAATTCCTCGATGGCATCGAGGAGCGTGATGCTCTGGTGGCCGTTGCGGCTTTCGCTGGGATCGCGCAGGACGACGCGTCCCTGACGAATCGAGTCCTCCACGGACCGCACGACCAGACGCACCCCCGCCGCTTCGGCGGCTGCGTCGCGGAACACGAGGACCTCCGGGTAATTGTGGCCGGTGTCGACGTGCAGAAGGGTGAACGGCGTGCGACCGGGCCGGAACGCCTTGACCGCGAGGTGCAGCACCACGGCGGAATCCTTGCCGCCGGAAAACAGGAGCGCCGGGCGCTCGAACTGTGCCGCGGCCTCGCGCAGGATGTAGATCGCCTCGCTCTCGAGCTGGTCGAGGTGGCCGGGTACCGGCAGCCCAACCGGGTCTGGTTCGAGGCTGAGATGCGGGGAGGTGACGGTCACGGGTTGCCTCGTTCGAAATATCCCGGATGGAGTCCGCATTCGCGGTTCTCGGCATTTTCCCACCACCAGCGCCCGGCGCGCTCGTCCTCGCCGGGCCGGACCGCTCGCGTACAAGGTGCGCAGCCGATCGAGACGAACCCCTTGTCGTGCAGCGGATTGGCCGGAACCTTGCGGTCGCGGATGTAGTCCCACACGTCGTCGGACGACCACGCCGCGAGCGGACTGAACTTGTACAGCCCATGGTCGGTGTCCCAGCTCTTCTCCGGAATTCCCGCGCGCGTCACCGACTGGGACCGGCGCAGGCCGGTGACCCACGACCCTTTTCCCGCCAGCGCGCGCAACAGCGGCTCGACCTTCCGGATGCGGCAGCATTCCTTGCGCAGATCGATCGAGGTGAAGATGGCATCCACCCCGTTGGCGGCGATGTAGCCGTCCAGGGTAGCGGGGTCGGGCCGGTAGATGTCGATGTCGATGCGGTAGCGTGCGCGCGTACGCTCCACCAGCTCGAGGGTTTCGCCATGGAGCCGGCCGGTGTCGAGCATGAAGATACCGATGGGCAGGCGGTCACGGCTGATCAGGTCGATCAGCACCATATCCTCGGCGCCCATGGAGGACGCGAGGACGGCGGGGCCGTAATCGTTGGCGGCTTCGGCGAGCAGGGCCCGCGCCGTATCGATTCGTGCAACCAGATCCTGGCCGATCATGGCGGGGGAGGTCTCCTTGACGGGGCTAAAATTCCAAGTCGATAATGTAGTTCCTATATATTAACTTTCTAAAATTGTAAAACATTTTATATTACTAATAATTTACGTAATTTATGCGTGCGGGGGTATGAACCATGGGAATCCGTGCCGGGGATACCTACTTTCAATTGGCGAGACTTGCGTACCGCGGGATTTCCGCGCTATCGGTGATGGATATGATCGTATTCGACCTGAGTTGCAGCGCCGGCCACGGCTTCGAAGGTTGGTTCAAGGACGCCCAGGCGTTCAAGAGCCAGCGCAAGGTGCGCAAGATTTCCTGCCCCGTATGTGCCGACACCGACATCGCCAGAGTTCCCGCCGGATCGCGGATTTCGCACGGGCATGCTGCCGCGGTCGATCGTGCCGCACAGGCTTCGGCCGAAGCCCGGGCGTGGCGCGAGACGGCGCAGGCTCTCCACGCGAAAGTCGCGGAAAACTGCGAGAACGTCGGCCCCCGCTTCGCCGAGGAAGCCCGAAAAATTCATTACGGCGAGGCGGATTCGCGCGGAATCTACGGCGAGGCGACGGTGACGGAAGCGCGCGAGCTGGTCGATGAAGGCGTGCCGGTATTGCCGCTGCCCAGGTTGCCCGAGAGCGACGCCTGAATGTTCCTCGTCGGTCCCTATCTTTTTTCCGGGGATGATCTGGATGCCTACCTCGCCAGTCGCCGCGCCGCGGCCCTGAAGGCGGCGGCCGGGATTCCGCCGGCCGAGGTGAACGCGCGGGGCCGCGACGCGGTCATCCGCGATCTGTACGCGCGTCATGCCGTTCCGGTGACCAACCTGCACGTGGAATCGGCCCATTTCACCAGCGAGCGCAAGCTGACCGCGGACGAGCGCGAGGCCATCGGCGTGAGCGACGAGGACGCGGACAAGCTCAAGGCGATCACCATCGCCATTCCCTATTCGGGCGACGAACACCTGTTCACCTGCACGCCGACGATCTATTCGGCACACCAGCCCCAGGCCGACGTCAGGGACGGCAACCTCAGCGTCACCTATCTCCTGAACGAGGTGGAGGAATTCCAGCTCGAGAACAACTTCAGGCGCCTTGTAGCGCTGGTGGAGCGCACCCTCGAGGTTACCCAGTGGCAGGCCATGGCCTATAACGAACGCCTGTCGGAGGCACTGGCGGGTGCCGTCGGCGCTCCCGCGGATGCCGGTTCCTAACTTCTTTCCGCGTAGATCAGGTAATTGACACTCACGTCGGTGCCGAGGCGCCAGCGCCCGGAGAGCGGGTTATAGATCAGTCCGGCGGTGTCACGGGCCTTGAGCCCGTGGCTTGCCATCAGGTCCGAAAGCTCGCCCGGCGTCAGGAACCTGTTCCAGTCGTGGGTGCCCACCGGTAGCCAGCGCATCACGTATTCGGCGCCGACGATGGCGAGGGCATAGGCCTTGAGCGTCCGGTTGAGGGTTGCCGCCACGACCATGCCGCCGGGCGCCGTCAGTGACGCCACGGCGGCAAAGAACGCCTCGGTGTCGGCAACGTGCTCGACCACTTCCATCGCCAGCACAATGTCGTAAGTCGCCCCTTCGGCGGCGAGCGCCTCTGCCGTCATCGCCCGGTAGTCGATGTCGAGTCCGATGCGCTGCGCGTGCGTCCGCGCCGTGCCGATGTTCCTTTCCGCCGGGTCGATGCCGGTGACCGCGGCGCCGAGGCGCGCCATCGGCTCGGCCACCAATCCGCCGCCGGTGCCGATGTCGAGCAGTCGCAAGCCCGCGAGGGGATTTTCGGTCCGGGCGTCGCGGCCGAAGCGGGTGCAAGCGCGGTCGCGGATGAACCGCACGCGTTCGGGATTGAAGCGGTGCAGCGGCCGGAAACGACCCTCGGGGTCCCACCATTCATCGGCGAGCGCCTCGAAACGTGCGACTTCCGCGGCGTCCACGGTGGTGCGGCCGGCGGTGCCGGGGGCGCGAGCGGTCGCGGGTTCGGCCCCGGGTTCGGCCCCGGGTTCGGCCCGGGGTTCGGAGGGTGTCTGCGAAGATGAAGCCATTTCAATGCGATATTACCCCCGTTGCGGGCGTTTGGCTTGCTTGCCCGATGGTTACAGAGTATGTATTGGCGCCTTTTCGGGGCACGCCGCGCTTTTCCGCGCTTTTCCACGCTTTTTTGGCGTATCCGGGGGCAGGAACCGCCCTGAGGGACCGCGGAATCTGTTTCATGGCCGTTATCGTTCAGAAATTCGGCGGAACCTCGGTCGCGGACCTCGATCGTATCCGCGCGGTGGCGAATCGCGTGGCCGCGACGCTGCGCGAGGGTCATCAGGTCGCTGTGGTGGTCTCGGCCATGGCCGGGGTCACCAACCAGCTGGTCACCTGGGTGCGTGACGCCCACGCCGATTGCGACACGCGCGAATACGACGCCGTGGTCTCCACCGGGGAGCAGGTGACCACGGGCCTGCTCGCGCTCGCCCTCAACAACCTCGGCATTCCCGCGCGCTCCTGGCTCGGCTGGCAACTTCCCATCGACACCGACGGCGCACACGGGCGCGCGCGCATAACCGCCATCGAAACAGCGGAGCTGCGCCGCGGCCTCGAATCGGGCGCCGTCCAGGTCGTGGCTGGGTTCCAGGGACGGTCCGCCGACAACCGGGTGACGACGCTGGGGCGCGGCGGCTCCGATATCACCGCGGTGGCGCTCGCAGCCGCCCTTCGGGCCGAGCGCTGCGACATCTATACTGACGTGGACGGCGTCTATACGTCCGATCCGCGTATCGTTGCCAAGGCCCGCAAGCTGGATAAAATCACCTATGAGGAGATGCTCGAGATGGCGTCCCTCGGTGCCAAGGTCCTGCATACCCGTTCCGTCGAATTGGCGATGAAGCACAATGTGCGCCTGCAGGTTCTGTCCAGTTTCAATGACGAGCCCGGGACTCTTGTCGTAGACGAGGATGAGATCGTGGAACAGGAACTGGTCAGTGGCATAACGTATTCGCGGGACGAGGCGAAGATCACGCTGGTGCGGGTTCCGGACCGTCCCGGTATCGCCGCCTCGATTTTCGGGCCCCTTTCGGATGCCGAGGTCAACGTCGACATGATCGTCCAGAACGTCTCCGAGGACGGCAAGGCGACCGACCTGACCTTCACCGTCGCCAAGGGCGACCTCAAGGCCGCCGTGGCGGTGGTGGAGGTCCACAAGGGGGAACTGGGGTACGCGGCGCTGGTGCCGGATCCCAACGTGGTCAAGGTCTCGGTCATCGGCGTCGGCATGCGCAGCCACGCGGGCGTCGCCAAGACCATGTTCGAGACCATGGCGGCGAAGGGTATCAACATCCAGGTCATTTCGACCTCGGAAATCAAGATTTCCGTTCTGATCGCCGAGGAATACACCGAGCTGGCGCTACGCGCCCTGCACTCGGCGTACGGCCTCGATTCGGCGTAAGTCATGGACCGCACGGCGGCGGAAGCGAGACTGAACCTGCTCTGGCAAAGGGGCCGGGATTTTCTCGGTGCCGAGCACGCCATCATGGGTGGCGCCATGACCTGGGTGTCGGAGCACAACCTCGTCGCCGCCATTTCCAACGGCGGCGGCTTCGGCGTGATCGCCTGCGGTTCCATGCCGCCGGACCTGCTGGCGCAGGAAATCGCCGCTACCCGTGCGCTGACGGCGAAGCCCTTCGGCGTCAACCTTATCACCATGCACCCGGAACTCGACGCATTGACCGGCGTCTGTATCGATCAGCGCGTCGGGCACGTCGTGCTGGCCGGGGGGCTTCCGACCGCGGCTGTCATTTCGCGTCTCAAGGACGCGGGGTTGCGGGTCATGTGCTTCGCGCCGGCGCTGTCCTTCGCCCGGCGCCTCGTGCGCATGGGCGTCGATGCCGTCATCATCGAGGGAAACGAGGCGGGCGGCCACGTCGGTCCCGTGTCGACCTCGGTGCTGGCCCAGGAAATCCTGCCCAACCTTCACGAGGTTCCCGTCTTCGTCGCCGGCGGCATCGGCCGCGGCGAAGCCATCGCCAGCTACCTGGAAATGGGCGCCTCCGGCGTACAGATGGGCACGTGCTTCGTCTGCGCCACCGAATCCGTGGCGCATCCGAGATTCAAGGAAGCGTTCATCCGCGCCAGCGCCCGCGATGCCGTGACGTCGGCGCAGCTCGATCCGCGGTTTCCCGTCATTCCCGTCCGTGCGCTCGCCAACAAGGCGACGCAGCGCTTCGCCGAGCGCCAGCAGGAAGTGCTCGACCTGTTCCGGCAGGGCAAGATGGATCAGCAGACGGCCCGCCTGGAGATCGAGCGCTTCTGGGCCGGCGCCCTTCGTCGCGCGGTCGTTGAAGGGGATGTGGAAAACGGCTCGCTGATGGCGGGACAGAGCGTCGGCATGGTCACGAAAGAGCAACCCTGCGCCGCTATCCTCCAGGAGCTGGTCGGCCAGGCCGTCGCCGTACTGATGACGCGATACCGATCCAAGGCTGCCGAATAATGCAACCGGTCCCGTCCGTTGTGGGGCCCCGCCGGCTACTGCGACGAATTCGGGACGTCATGGCCGGCGAGGCGAAGGCCCAGTCCAAGCTCGACCAGATCGTGCGCGTCATTGCCGCCGACATGGTGGCCGAAGTGTGCTCGATCTATGTCCAGCGCGCGGGCGAAGTGCTCGAGCTGTTCGCCACCGAAGGCCTCAACCCCGAAGCCGTGCATCGCACCCGCCTGCGCGTCGGCGAGGGCCTCGTCGGCGAGATTGCCGCCCATGCCCAGCCGCTGGCTTTGTCCGACGCGCAGACCCACCCCGCCTTCGTCTATCGCCCGGAAACGGGCGAAGACCCCTATCAATCGCTCATGGGCGTGCCGATCCTGCGACAGGGCCGCATCGTCGGCGTACTGGTGGTGCAGAACCGGACCCGGCGCAATTACACCGAGGAAGAAATCGAGGCGATGGAAACCGTCGCCATGGTGCTGGCCGAGCTGGTCGTCGGTGGCGGACTCATCGGTGCGGACGAGACCGCGCCCGCCGACGGCAACGCGATCCTTCCCGTACGCATGGACGGCGTACAGGTCAACGGCGGCGTGGCTTTGGGCACCGCGGTCATCCACCATTTGGACGTCGCCATCCGCCAGTTCGTCGCCGAAGACCCGGAGGCGGAACTCGCCCGCCTCGACGCGGCGGTTGGCGAAGTGCACCAGAACCTCGACCGCCTGTTCGGATCGCGCGAGCTGGCCCAGCAGGGCGAACATCGCGACGTGCTGGAAGCCTACCGCATGGTCGCCGCCGACGCCGGCTGGCTCAACCGCATACGCGACGCCATCCGTTCCGGACTTACCGCCGAGGCGGGAGTCCAGCAGGTCCGCGAAACCACGCGCCTGCGCATGGGGCAGATCAGCGAGCCCTACCTGCGCGAGCGGCTGGCCGATCTCGAGGATCTTGCCGTCCGTGTCCTGCTGCAACTCACCAGCGGGCAGAACGGCGCCACCGCCCTTGACCTGCCGGAGCAGACCGTAGTGGTGTGCCGGGTCATGGGTCCGGCCGAGCTGCTGGACTACGACGCGCACAAGCTGCGCGCGCTGGTGATGGAGGAGGGGTCGGTGACGGCCCATGTCTCGATCGTCGCGCGCGCCCTTGATATCCCGGTCATTGCCCAGGTCAAGGATGTGCTGACCCGGATCCAGAACGGCGACACCGTAATCGTCGACGGTGACAACGCCCAAATCTTCGTGCGCCCCTCCGAAGACGCCCTGCAGTCGTTCCAGGAGACCCTGCTGGCGCGCAACGCCCGCCGGGAGGCTTTCGCCCAGGTCCGCGACCAGCCCGCGACGACCCGGGACGGCGTGTCCGTATCGCTCAACATCAACGCAGGGCTGGAGATCGACGTCCCGCAGCTGCACGCGACCGGGGCCGACGGCATCGGCCTGTTCCGGACCGAAATTCCGTTCATGGTGCGTGCGGCCTATCCCGATGTCGCGGCGCAGACGGCGCTCTATCGCACGATCCTCGACCAGGCCGAGGGCAAGCCCGTGGTGTTCCGGACCCTTGATGTCGGCGGTGACAAGACGCTGCCCTATTTTGCCAGCGAGACAGGAGAGAATCCGGCTCTCGGGTGGCGCGCCGTGCGGATCACGCTGGACCGGCCGGCCATGCTCCGCCAGCAGGTGCGCGCCTTGGTCCGTGCCGCCAGCGGCCGCGCACTGGCGGTGATGTTCCCGATGATCGCCGAGGTCGCCGAATTCGAGCGCGCGCGGCGCATCCTCGACATGGAACTCGCGCGTGAGAAGGCGGCGGGCGGCAAATTGCCGCGCCAGCTCCGCATTGGCGCCATGGTCGAGGTTCCGTCGCTGCTGTGGCAGTTGCCGGCGCTGCTCGAGCGTGCCGATTTCATCTCGGTCGGCTCCAACGACCTGATCCAGTTCCTGTTCGCCGCCGATCGCGGCGATCCGCGCCTGTCCGACCGCTTCGATTCGCTGTCGCCGGTGGTGCTCGCGGTGCTGCGCGACCTCGTTCATGCGGCCAATCGGGCGGAAGTCCCGATATCGTTGTGCGGTGAAATGGCGGGCCGGCCCCTCGAGGCGATGGCGCTGGTCGGCCTCGGTTATCGCGCCCTGTCGATGACGGCGAGCAACGTTGGGCCCGTCAAGGATATGGTCTGTGCGCTTCGGCTACGGCCGCTCGCCGACTACCTGGGTACCCTCCTGAATGCGCCGGACCACAGCCTGCGGGACAAGCTGCGGGCCTTTGCCCGCGATCACCATATCCCCGTGTGAGCCGCGAAACCCGCCGGATTCGTACATCCCGATTGCGCCCGCCGGGGCATTCGCGCTAACAAGATATTGTTTTTCTAAGGTGAAACCTTGGCGATCGGTGCCGCTGGTGCCGGTTTTGGATGTGCCGGGATGGTCCAGGGCGCATGCGGCCGCGTCGGGTCAATGGGCCGGGGAACGTAAATGTCTGACCAACCCACGAAGAGCAAGCGCCTGTTCGACGAATCGGACGACGGCAACGACGTGTTCGCCGCCGTCTCGCGGGGCGATGCACGGCTGGGTGAGGTGCTCGCGGAAATGCGCGCAGCCCACGGCCTCGAACTTGCCGATGTTTCCCGCAATCTGCTCATCCGCGAACAGTACCTTGCCGCCATCGAACGCGGCGATTTGGGCAAGCTTCCCGGGCCGACTTACGCCCTCGGCTTTGTGCGCTCCTACGCCGACTTCCTCGGGCTCGACGGTGAAGCGGCCGTGAAGCTGTTCAAGAACGAACGCGAAGGGGCGGAGGCTCACGCAACGCTCAACTTTCCCGAGCCGGTAGCCGAAAGCCGCATTCCGCGTGGCGCGGTTCTGTTCGTGTCCATTATTCTGGTCATCATCGCCTATGGCGGCTGGTACTACCTGTCCTCCCGCGACACGAGCCTCGGGGACCTTGTTCCGCAGGCCCCACAGACGATGAACGGCACCGCGCCATTGGCGCCCGGTGCTGCGGCTCCGCCGGACACCGGTTCCGCGCCGGGCTCCGCCGCGGATTCCGCAGCGCCGAGCGAGACCAAGCTGCAATCCCCGCCGTCCGGGACCGGCGCCGGCGCAGCCGATGCCACAGCGAGTCCGGCATCCGCGCCCACGCCCGTGCGTGAGACGGCGCCACC